>JASFSB010000184.1:0-5238 GCA_050114615.1 Gammaproteobacteria bacterium | reverse complement strand
TATCGCCGAGGAATGACCGTTGCGACGAGCCCTGCTGGTTTTCACTTTGTTTGCGACCGGAATGGCCGGTGGTAACGAGCTGCCGGATTTCGGCAGCGCTGCGGATGCGGTATTAAGCAAATCGCGCGAACGCCAGATCGGCCGTGGCGCCATGCTGCAGCTGCGGATGGCAGGGGCCGTCCTGGACGATCCGATGCTGACCGAATACATCAGTCTGCTCGGATCACGACTTGCCAGCCAGGCCAACGACGGCGAACACCGCTTCGAATTCTTCGTCGTCAACGACGATCGCATCAATGCGTTCGCCATGCCGGGCGGTTTTATCGGCATCAACAACGGACTCATTCTCGCGAGTGAAAACGAGAGTGAGCTCGCCGGCGTGCTGGCGCACGAAATCTCACACGTCACGCAACGCCATATCGCGCGCTCGGTCTATGACAATCAGCGCAGCAGTATCGTCTCGCTGGCGACGATGATCGCCGCACTGGTGCTCGGCGCCGCAACCGATGCCTCCGGCGATGCGCTTGCGGGAATAACGACGGCCAGTCAGGCGGCGATCGCGCAAAGGCAACTCAATTTCACGCGTGCCAACGAACAGGAAGCCGACCGAATCGGAATTCAGGTGCTGGCGGCTGCCGGATTCGATCCGGGCGGTATGTCGAGCTTTTTCGAGAAGCTGTCGCGCCGCTACGGCTCGACCGGCCAGGTCATTCCCGAATATCTGCGCAGTCATCCGATCAGCGGATCGCGTGTCGCCGAGGCACGGGCTCGCGCACGCAATCTCCCGCGCATCACCAACGTCGACAGCTTCTCCTACGGGCTCGCGAAAGCGCGGCTGCTCGCCCTGACGCCGGGAACCGGCGAGCAGGCGATGGCCGTGTTCAAGCCGCTGGAGGAAAGCCGGACGCCGGCAGATCGCTACGGCCGGGCACTTGCGCTGACGCGCATCGGGCTCAATGACAACGCCGAGCTGATCTTTCGCGATCTCGTTGCCGAGTTCCCCACGGTCACGGCGTTTCGAATCGGCCAGGCCGAGGCCCTGTTCGCCGACGGCCTGACCGAACAGTCGATGGCCGTTTACCGGCAGGCGCTGGCGCTGTCACCGCGCAACGTCCCGCTGACGATCAGCTACGCCGAAAGCCTGATCGCTGCCGGGCAGCCTGCTGAAGCGCATCGCGTACTGCTCGATCTGCTCAACAACGTCCCACCCACGCCGGCGCAGATTCAGCTGATCGCGCGCGCCGCCAATGCCGAAGGCGATGTATCGGCGGCCCATAACTACATGGCCGAATACTACCTGTCGATCGGCAATCTGCAGCTCGCAATCTCGCAGCTGCAGATGGCGCTCGAGCTGCCGGACGTCAATGCCGTCGATCGCTCACGCTTTCGTGCGCGCCTCGAGCAGATCATCGAGTATCTGCCCGATGAGGAGCGCGGCCGCGCGCTGAGTCGTTAGCCACTGCGCATTGCACGCCTGAGCCATATAGGACTAAAATTGTCCTATATTTGACTGCCCGGGTGCAGACATGCTGCGGATCGGCCGCCTCACAGACTACGGAACGATGGTATTGGCCGAACTGGCCGCGCGGCGACCCGAACTGCGTTCAGCCGGCCAGGTGGCAGAAACCACACGCATCGGCCATCCGACCGTCAGCAAACTGCTGAAGTCACTGGCGCGCGCCGGTCTCGTCACCTCCGAACGCGGCTCACACGGGGGGTATACGCTGTCCCGGCCGGCCGATCAGATCTCCGCCGCAGACATTATCGACGCGCTCGAGGGACCGCTGTCGATCACCGAATGCAGCTCGCTGGAGGGTCACTGTGATTTCGAAGCCTGGTGCCACGTCGGCACGGCATGGCAGCAAATCAACGAGCGGATTCGCACCGCGCTGGGCGAAGTCAGTCTCGCGGAACTCTGCACGAGCAAACCGGCAGCGACCGAAGCGGGCGAGCTGCGGCCGGCGCGCCAGGGCTTCCACGGACACCGGAATTAACATCATCGATCGCAACTCATGTCTACATCAACACCCGAACTATCAGATATCGTCAAACGCCGGTACGCACACGGTTTCGTCACGGATATCGAGCAGGAGACCGTTCCGCCCGGCCTCAGTGAAGACGTCATCCGGCTGATCTCCGCACGCAAGCACGAACCGGAATTTCTGACGCAATGGCGCCTCAGGGCTTACCGCCAGTGGCAGACGATGCGCGAACCGGACTGGGCGCATCTGAATATCGCACCGATCGACTACCAGGCGATCTCGTACTATGCGGCGCCGAAAAGTAACGAGGATGCACCGAAAAGCCTCGACGAAGTCGACCCGAAGCTGCTCGAGACCTACGACAAGCTCGGCATTCCCCTGCACGAGCGAGCGCGCCTGGCCGGCGTCGCCGTCGACGCCGTTTTCGACAGCGTTTCCGTTGCGACGACCTTCAAGAGCAAGCTGGCAGAAGCCGGCGTCATATTCTGCTCGTTTTCGGAAGCCGTGCAGAAGCATCCCGAACTGGTTCAGAAATATCTCGGCACGGTCGTTCCGGTTCGCGACAATTTCTTCGCGGCGCTGAACTCTGCCGTCTTTACGGACGGCTCATTCGTGTACATTCCTCCGGGCGTGCGATGCCCAATGGAGCTCTCGACATACTTCCGCATCAACGCGGCAAACACCGGTCAGTTCGAGCGCACACTGATCGTCGCTGACAAGGGTAGTCACGTCAGCTATCTCGAAGGCTGCACAGCGCCGATGCGCGACGAGAATCAGCTTCACGCTGCCGTCGTCGAGCTCGTTGCGCTCGATGATGCGCAAATCAAGTACTCGACCGTTCAGAACTGGTATCCGGGCGACGAACAGGGTCGCGGCGGTATATACAACTTCGTCACGAAGCGCGGCGACTGCCGCGGTCCACGCTCGAAGATCTCCTGGACCCAGGTCGAAACCGGCTCGGCGATCACCTGGAAATACCCCAGCTGCGTGCTGCGTGGCGAAGACAGCGTCGGCGAGTTTTACTCCGTCGCACTCTCCAACAACTATCAACAGGCCGACACCGGTACGAAGATGATTCATATCGGGCGCAATACGCGCAGCACCATCATCTCCAAGGGCATCTCCGCCGGCCATGGTCAGAACGCATACCGCGGACTGGTTCGCGTGATGCCGAGCGCCGCCGGAGCACGCAACTACACGCAGTGCGATTCGCTGCTGCTGGGCGATGAGTGCGGCGCACATACGTTTCCGTATATAGAGTCACGACGCCCGGATGCACGCATCGAGCACGAGGCCACCACCTCGAAAATCAGCGAGGACCAGTTGTTTTACTGCAGGCAGCGAGGCCTGAGCGAAGAAGATGCAGTCAATCTGATCGTCAACGGGTTTTGCAGGGAAGTATTCCGGGAATTGCCGATGGAGTTCGCCGTGGAAGCACAAAATCTGATGAACGTCAGCCTCGAAGGAGCCGTCGGATAATGGAATCGATGCTCGAAATCTCTGACCTGCGTGTCTCCGTAGACGGGCAACCGATACTCAAGGGACTGTCCCTGAGTGTCGGCCCCGGCGAAGTGCATGCCATCATGGGCCCCAACGGTTCCGGAAAAAGCACACTCGCGCAGGTTCTGGCCGGCAGGGAAGACTACACGATCGATTCCGGAAGCGTCCTGTACAAAGGTAAAGACCTGATCGAACTGGCGCCGGAAGAACGAGCGCGGGCCGGCATTTTTCTGGCGTTTCAGTATCCGGTCGAGATTCCGGGCGTCAACAACGCGTATCTGCTGAAGGCGGCCCTGAATGCCAGGCGTGCGGCGCGTGGTGAAGAAGCAGTGGATGCATTCGAGTTCATGCAGCTGATTCGAACACATATGACGAAAGTCGATGTGCCGGAGGAGTTTCTGAATCGCAGCGTCAACGAAGGCTTTTCAGGCGGCGAAAAGAAGCGCAACGAAATACTCCAGATGCTCGCGCTCGAACCCGATCTGGCGATCCTCGATGAAACCGATTCCGGCCTGGATGTCGATGCACTCAGGGTAGTGGCGGCAGGCGTTAACAGCCTGCGCAGCGAGGATCGCTCGATGGTCGTCGTCACTCACTACCAGCGCCTGCTCGAGCTGATCGTCCCGGACCACGTCCATGTCCTGGCCGGGGGGCGAATCGTCAAGTCGGGCGACAGGGAACTGGCCAGAGAACTCGACGCTCACGGCTACGAGTGGGTACGTGCAGAGCTGGGTGCGGCATAGCGATGTCAGTAATCACCGAATCGATTGCCGATCTGTCGGCAGCGTTGCCCGGCTCGGGCAAACTGAGCGAACAGCGCTCTGCCGCGCTGGCAGCATTCCGTCAGCACGGTCTGCCTGATACTTCGAACGAGGACTGGCGTTACACCGACATCAGCAGTCTCGACCAGGCCCGGCTGGCGTTCCGCGCGCCCGCGCAGTCCGCCGAAGCCCGGATCGATCTGTTGCCGGTCGATGGCGATCGAATCGTCTTCGTGAACGGACAGCTCGACGCAACGCTCACGCAAATCGAAGCGCCGAAAGCCGCCGGCATCAGCGTGCTCGCAGCGGACTGGAGCGCGTTGCACGATGGATTTCCACAAAACGACGACATTCTCGCGCACCCGCTCGGCCAGCTCAATACAGCCACTGCTCAGCACGGCGTGCTCATCCGGACGCCGGTGGGACACGACAATACGCGGACGATCAACATCGTACTGGTGAATAGTGCTCAGAGCGCTTTGGCGCTGCAGCCGCGCATCGTGCTGGATCTGGCCGAACGCTCCTCTGCCCGGGTCGTGCTGCACTTCGCCTCCGACGCACAGGTCGAAGGCTGGATGAATGCAGTCGTCGAAATTCGTCAGGCAGCGGGATCCCGGCTCACGCTTTTGCAGCTGCAGGAGCACAGCGCCACGCAGACTCACACTGTGCTCATCAGCGGCGCGCTGGAACGCGACGCCTGCGCGTCTGTCGGCAGCTTCGATCTCGGCGCAAGACTTGCGCGCAACGATATCGACATCAGACTCGACGGTCCGGGAAGCGAAGTCGAGGTTTTCGGCACATTTTTGCCGATGCAGGCACAACATATCGATACGCATCTGCGAATCGATCATGCAGCCCCGCACACCCGCAGCGTCGCGTCGTTCCGCGGCATCGCCGGCAAGAGCAGCCGTGGCGTTTTCAACGGTAAGGTGATCGTACGAGAAGGCGCACAGAAGATTTCGGCCGAGCAGCGCAGCGACAATCTGTTGCTGTCC
>JASFSB010000183.1:0-5238 GCA_050114615.1 Gammaproteobacteria bacterium | reverse complement strand
AGATTGTCGCCGGCTCGTATCGCACCATTGAGGTCCGGCCCGGCGTTACCGGTAGAGAAATAGATCATGCCGAGTTCGGGATCGATGCTCGGCGTCTGCCACACCGGCGCACCACCGTACTTCCAGGCATCGTTGTCCTGCGGCCAGGTCGCATGCCCGATTTCACCCGGACCGGGTATGGTATGGAAGTTCCAGACCTGCTCGCCCGTGTCGGCATCGTAAGCGCTGATTCGGCCGCGTACGGCATACTCACCACCGGTAAACCCGGTGATGACCTTGCCGTCGTAATAAAGCGGTGCTGCCGTGATACCGTAGCCCAGAGCCGGGTCGCCCGCGAGCACGTCCCAGAGGATCTCTCCGGTACGCTGGTCGAGCGCGACGAGCCGCCCGTCGAGCCGACCGACGAAGATCTTCCCGTCACCCAGGCCGAGACCGCGGCTGAGGCGTCCACAACAAATGACCGTATTGTCGAAATCGACGCCCGCCTCGTAGGTCCAAAGAAAGCTGCCCGTCTCGACATCGACGGCGAACACGTCGTTATCCCCGGTGACGACGTAGATGACGCCCTGGAAGAACAGCGCCTGAGCCTGCGCCGAGTAGCCCTGTCCCAGACCTGAGCCATTGAGGCTGACTCGCCAGACCGCTTTGACCCCATCGACGTTGTCCCGATTGATCTGATCGAGCACGGAATAGCGCTGGTTGTAGAGGTTGCCGCCGTTGGTAATCCAATTTGCGGCAGGCAGCCGTGTCAGCGCTGCGGCATCGAATGCAGGCGCCGGTTCAATTTTCTGCGCAGCAGCGCGCGGGCCTGCGACGAAGAAAAACGTTGCGCCAACCGCCCCCCATACGCAGTTGCGCGATATCGTTTGCAGCATTGGTCTCATCATCTCCCCTTTTTCGAGGCTGGATTCTAACGCCGAATGACCGTTGCGGCTCCAGCTGCGCCATCCCGATCCGAGTATGGTAATTTCGCACGTAGCCGAATCAGGAGTGAAGTTCATGACCGACAAGCAGGAAATCGATCAACGGATATTTGATCTCTACGACGAGTATTGCCATGGCCGGATCGACCGGCGTGAATTCCTGAGTCGCTCGGCGGCGCTTACGATCGGCGGCGTATCGGCCCTGTGGATGGCACAGGCGCTGATGCCTCGCTATGCCGAGGCGCAGACGATTTCGTTCACTGATCCGCGCATCCGGGCCAACTACGTGGAGTATGCATCGCCGGGCGGAACGTCGGGAATGATGCGCGGCTATCTCGTGCAGCCCTCCGGCGACGGACCGTTCCCCGCAGTCCTCGTCATTCACGAGAACCGCGGACTCAATCCCCATATCGAAGACGTCGCCAGACGCGCGGCGACGGCCGGCTTTCTTGCGCTCGCCCCCGATGGTCTGTCACCGGTCGGCGGTTATCCGGGCAACGACGACGACGGGCGCACGATGCAGCGCGATCTCGTTCCGGCAGAGCTCGATCAGGACATGATCAACAGCGCGCGCTTTTTGAAGGAACACGAGTTGTCGAACGGCAGCCTGGGTGCAACCGGCTTCTGCTGGGGTGGCGGAATGGTCAACCGACTGGCCGTGGAACTCGGCAGCGATCTCGACGCCGGCGTGCCCTTCTATGGCGCCGCCCCGGAGAGCCAGGACGTCGCTCGAATCGAGGCATCGATGCTGATCGTCTATGCGAGTACGGATCCGCGAATTAATGCGATGTGGCCGGATTACCAGGCGGCGCTCGAGCGCAACGACGTCGACTACGAAATGGAGATGTTTCCGGGAACGCTGCACGGATTCCACAACAACTCGACGCCTCGCTACAACGAGATTGCAGCCGGGATGGCGTGGAACCGAACGATTGGCTTCTTCCGCGATCACGTCGGCGACTAAGCGGTGACGCGACGGCTAATTGCATCGTTCTGCGCCGCTGCGATACTGGCCGCGCTGATGCAGCCCGTCTGGGCGCAGCCGCAGCCATTCGTTCGGGGAATCTATAACTGGATCTTTACGACGGGCAACGCCGAGCGTGCCTTTCCCTTCTATCGCGACGTATTCGGTATCTCGCTCGTCGCCTCGCCCTTTTACGGGCAGCCGAGCGATCCGCCGAAAGCGATTCGTCCGGTTGCCGAGGCCGGCGCCGATGAGCTGGTCTGGAACCTGACGAACACGCATGGCTCGAGTTATCGCAGTGCGTTTTTGGGTGCTGCGAATACGCCGTTCGGGCTCGAGCTCGTCGAGTTCTTCGACATACCACGCAATGAGCGTCCCCCGAACCCGTGGGATCCGGGCGCCTCGATGCTGATCTTTCGCGTGCGGGCACTCGATGAAATCCTCGCCCGACTCACCGCGCGTGGCTCGCCGATCGTGAGCCGGGGCGCCCGGGTGCTCGAGACCAGCGCCGGACGCGCGATCCTCGTCCGCGATCCGGACGGCTATCTGGTTCAGGTGATCCAGGCATCGCCGCGGGAAATCGCGAACGCAGCGGACGGGGAAGTCATTCGTACGTCAATTGGTATCACGGTTGCCAGCACCGGCGCCGCTCGCGAGTTCTACGAAGACCTGCTCGGCTTCGACTTTGGCGAGCCTCGCCGGGCCGCGGACTCCGATCTGCAATTGTACGGCCTCGCCGGCGGCACACTGTCGCAGACGACGACATCGATACCAGGCACGGACGTGGACGTCGTGCTGCTGGAATTTTCCGCGGTTAATCCGGCGGCTCAGCCACCCCGAGCGTTTCGATGGCGAATTCAGGACGTCGGTGCGCCGCAGTTTCAGCTCGAGGTCACAGCGCTCGATACGCTGATCGAGCGCACCAGAGAAGCCGGGTATCGATTTCTCAGTGTGGATGCGCAGCCGATTCAGCGACCCTTCGGTCGTTTCGTGTTTGCCATCGATCCCGACGGCATTCTGGTGGAATTCGTCGAACCGAGCACGCCGAAATAGCGATCGCGCCAGGCGCGACGCGCCTTCAGCAAACGCTGAATCGCGAAACCATCCCCACGCTAAAGCGATATCATCGGCGCACTCGACGACTGAACGACTCAGGGGGCTTCATGAAAGTTGGATTTGTCGGCCTCGGCCGCATGGGCTCGGGCATGGCACGGCGTCTGCTCGATTCCGGTCACGACCTCAGCGTTTTCGACCTCTATGAGCCCGCGACCAAACCGTTCGCCGATGCCGGCGCAACGGTCGCAGCCTCGATCGCTGAGCTCGCAGGCGAAGCGGAATTCGTCGTCTCGATGCTCGTCCATGACGAAGCGATCAAACAGACGGCTTTCGGGCCTCAGGGACTTTGCGAAACACTGCCGGCCGGCGCCATCCACATCGTGATGGGCACCCATGGTATCGCCACAATCCGCGAGCTCGAGGCGCGTCATGCCGCAGCTGAGCAGACGCTCGTCGCCGCCCCGGTGCTTGGCCGACCGGATCTGGCCGCGGCCGGCCAGCTTGGCATCGTCGCCGCCGGGCCGGCGGATGCCCTGGCGCGCTGCAATGTGCTGCTCAATGCGATGGGCCGCAGGACGATCGTCGCCGGGACGAAGCCCGAGTCCGCAACTTCGATCAAACTCGCCAACAATGCCGTGCTCGGCTGTGCGATGGTCGCAATGGCCGAAGGTTTCGCGCTCACTCGCAGGTATGGCGTCGACCCACAGATTTTTCAGGATGTCATGACGGAAGGACTGTTTTCCGCGCCAGCGTACAGGATCTATGGACAGAAGATGGTCGACGAAAGCTGGGACGACGTCGGATCACCGATCAGCGTCGGGCTCAAGGATGCCAGACTCATTGCCGAAGCGGGCGTATTGGCCGGCGTGCCGATGCCGAGCCACAACGTGTATCTCGACCGACTGATCGGCGCGACCGCACACGGTGACGGGGAACGCGACCAGGCGGTTCTCGGTCGCGAACAGGCGCGCGCCTCCGGACTCGAATAACCCGGCGCCCGCAGGCGAAAGGCCGCGCAGTTCGCTGTCTAACCTTCCGCGCGTTCCCCACTGCGATCCACCGGCAACAACGCTTCGATATCTTCAATGAAGCGCTCTTTGGGTGTGTAGCCGATATGTCTGTGACAAATCGTTCCGTCACGGTCGATGATCACTGAAGTCGGGAAACCGATGAGCGGGCCATACTCGTCCTTCACGTCGTCGCGACCGTCACCGATCAGCACCGGATAGTTCATGCCGAGCTCCTCGGCATAGGCCTGCAGCGCATCGGGCGGATCATCGATCGAAATACCGAGAACCGAGAACCCCTGTTGCCCATAGTTCTCGACCATTTCGATGAAGCCGGGAATCTCGATACGACACGGTGCGCACCAGGTCGCCCAGAAATCCAGCAGGATAACGTTGCCGGCGTAGTCAGCCAGATCGACGTCATCACCGTGCATGTCTTTGAGCGTGTAACCGAGGTTTGCCGCCTGCGACCCGGCCGTGCATTGTGCGATCGCAGCGCCATTGAGCGCGTATGCGACGACCGCTGTGAACAGCGCTGCAGCCAGCTTGTTCCCGCGCAGAGGCACGCTGAGGCCGTTCATTGTTATCTGCCGACGGCCTCCCATAGCATGTCTTTCGTCTGCGGTTCGGCCGAATGATGGGTATTGATGTAACGGTCGAAATTGGTCACGCCCAGCTTTTCGAGGGCGGGAACGAGCGCCTTGACGTGATCGTTGCCTTCCTCGCCCGGAGGCGGGAGCGAAAAGTCGCCCTGGTACAGAATCCTCTTTTTTGGAATGTACGCCACGAGCAGCGCGTTGGAATGCGGCGTCGGCCAGATATGATAGATCTCGACCGTTCGATTTCCGTCGCTGTAAACCTTCACGTCTTCGACCGGATCGACCCAGGCAGGATGCGGATTGCGTGACAGCGCATCGTCCAGCAGCGTGCGCGGCGTATTCAACGCACGCTCGAAAAACTCCTTCGCATTCCGGTGTGCGATGATCGTCGCGCCCTCGGCAACCAGCACCGGCAGCCCGCCCGTGTGGTCCGAGTGCGGATGCGTATTCATGACATAGCGAATCGGCTTGTTGGGATACATACGCCTGATCTGGTCCACGTAAGCCTGCGCGCGCTGCTGGCTCTGTCCCGCTTCGAGCATCATGATGTAATCCTCGAACTCGATGACGACCGAGTCGTAGCTGCCGGGTCCGGTTGTCAGCATGTGCAAACCGTCGCCGAGTTCTTCGACCATGACATTCATCTCGCCGCGACCGAAACCGCCAAATCCCCCTCCCTGATCGGCCGG
>JASFSB010000182.1:0-5252 GCA_050114615.1 Gammaproteobacteria bacterium | reverse complement strand
ATCCGCAGGGCCGGAACGCTTATTCTTAGGTACTCGGAACACCCGTACCCGGAATACCGGTACGCACACGGACTTCAGAGGGGGAGCTTGATGCAGCTGGTCAGAAGTTTGGCCGTATTAACCGCCCTGGCGATTTTCGCAATGGCAGCCGATGCAACTGCGCAGACCCGATCGCGCACACGCACCAATGACGATTTTCGAACCAGCGGCTATATACCGGATACCTTTCAGCCGCCCAGGGAATTCGCCACTTCGCGCGAACATTACGACTACCTGCTCGACCAGTATCGCGGGGGCGTAACACATACCTGGGACAGCGTTCCGAAATGGGATGGCATATGGTCTGCAGCACGCAACAATAGTGCGAACCAGATTTTTCTGTCCGATGGCGAAATCGTAAAAGGGATCCTGACGCCCGAATACGAAGACGCCTTTCGCTATCGACGCGATCTCGGTGTCGACTATGACCGGCTGACGACGTGCGAGCCGGCCGGAATGCCGCGCTGGCTGCTTGAACCGTATACGCGGGAATTCGTCAATACGCCGACGCAATCGTGGTGGATGAACGATCTCGGCAATGACACGCGCCGAATCTATATCAACCAGGAGCATCAGAACATCGACGGTACGCATTACGCGAGCGGCGATAGCATCGGTTTCTGGGCAGAGGACGATGAGCTCGGGGAAGTGCTCGTCGTGCACACGATCGACGTTTATCCAGGCGACTGGTTTCGCGGCACGCCACCGACAAGCAATCAGTTCGAAACGACGGAGATCTGGTACCGCTATTGGGATCCGGAGCAGAATCAGCGCCGCATCGCCGTCAATGTCACTTTTTACGACGAGCTCGCACTGCTGAAGCCCGTAACGGCCACCTACACGTTCCGCCCGCGGCGGGAGCTGGAAGAGGTCGGGTACAGAATTCGCCACTGGGA
This sequence comes from Gammaproteobacteria bacterium, assembly GCA_050114615.1. Classification (GTDB taxonomy): domain Bacteria; phylum Pseudomonadota; class Gammaproteobacteria; order Steroidobacterales; family Rariloculaceae; genus JAHEEO01. Next base: position 4,317 of record JASFSB010000182.1, on the reverse strand, counting down.
ATGTGAGTCGAATGACAATACGTTCCTGACGTTCAATGAAGACGGTACCCCGAGTACGCAGTACGCACTGCCCGGCGAGGAGGGGTTCGTCGATCCCCGGGGCGTCGATCGCAGACGTAATCCGGACTTGCCACCGGACCTCGCGGGTCAGGAAAAGAACCCGATATTCGACGATGGTCTGCCGGTTTTTGATTTCGGTGAATGAGCAGAACTATGAAGACATCAACATTAATCAGATTTTCACTGCCGTTGACGGGTCTGGCGATCCTCATTGCCGACATTGCGGGCGCCCATCACAGCTTTGCGATGTTCGATCGCACGCGTGAAGAGGTGTTTACCGGTACGGTTGCACGCTGGGCGTTCAACAGTCCGCATGCGGCGCTCTACATTACCAACGATTCCGACGGCGAGGTCTGGGCATTCGAAGGCTCTGCACCGCCTAATCTGATCGAGCGCGACATGACCGGCTATACATTTCAGCCCGGTGAGCATGTAACCGTCATCGGATGCCCGCTGCGCGACGGGCGGCACGGTGGCGCACTTGGCTACATCATCAAGGATGGCGACGAGGCAGACTTCGATTCGTGGTATCGACCGAATGACGGGGGCTGCGGTCCGAGTCAGGACTGGGGCGAGTGGTACAACGCCGGTTACCGATCGAAGGCAGAGGCTGAAAGCGCGCTTGGCATCGATCCTGACGACTGACCCAGGCAATCGGGGACAGATGAAAGCAACTGTCTCCGTATAAATGGGGTTGGGTATCGTCGTTTCACAGCGTTGCGGATCAATGACGAGGGTGAAGACGAGCCATGGCAGATCGACGGTCTGAGTTCATCCGCACACCTCGGCATGCGGATGCTGGAAATATCGGGCATTACACCGACGATCCCGCGGCGGATGATCCGGCGTTCGATCCGCGTGGCCTGTCGGGACACCGGGACCGGATCACTGAGGTCGAGTCATTCAGTGACGCGTTCGAGCACGGCCATGACTGGCGCGAGGTCTGGCTCGACAAGCTCGGCTACCCGCATTCCGCGCAAATGCGTCTGACCGAGCGATATCGCGTGCAACGGTCTGCGTCCGGATTTACTCGGTACCATTACGCGGCATTGCGTTCAGGACGCCCGGTCAGCGCTCCACCGGCAGACTGTGATGGTTCCAGGCAATCATGCCCCCGGCGAGATTCGCTACCCTTTCGAAGCCTGATTTCTCCAGCATGGAAACTGCCTGCGCTGATCTTCCCCCCGATCGACAAACAGCAACCGTTGCTGCGCTCCTATCGAGTGTTTCAAGGCTCTCGCTCAGTCGATCGAGCGGCACGAGCAGGGAACCGGCGATATGCCCGAGCATGCCGTTGTACTCGTCGGGCCTGCGCACGTCCAGGACGACAAGCTCATGCAAGTGGTCGGCCACCCAGTCCGGTTCGACCTCGTTGATGCCCGCATACGTGTAGCGCAGCGGTCCCCATACCGGCGTGTGCAGCTGCTCATCTGCGAGTTCCGTATGGCCGCATTTCATGTTGGCTGGCAGTGCAGTGGCAATGAGCTTGGGATGCGGCAGGCCGAGATTCTCCATGTAGCCCACGAAGTCACTTTCACTTCGGTCCGCACCGATTCGCGGATTGAATTCGCGTTCCTCGGCGACGCTGCTACTGGTCATTCCTTTGTAGTCGTGAGCAGGATAGATCAGGCAGTCGTCGGGCAGCGTGAAGATTCTTTCCTGTATTGAGCGATACAGTACTCGTGCGTTTCCTTGCTGAAAATCCGTTCGGCCAGCACCTCGAATCAGCAGTGCATCACCGGTGAACGCCATACGACCGCCATCCAGCACAAAGGTCAGGCAGCTATCCGTGTGGCCCGGCGTCGCGCGCACTTCGAGTTCGTGTGACCCGAACTCAATCTTGTCGTTATCGTGGAGCGGTATGTCTATACCGTCTGCATCAGAGGCTGCCGCCAGTGCGATTTTGCTGCCGGTCAACTGCTGGAGGATCCATGCGCCTGTGACGTGATCGGCATGAACATGTGTATCCAGCGTGTAGATGAGCTTTAGTCCGAGTTCGCGAACGAGCGCGGCATCCCGGCGCGCCTGTTCGAAGACCGGATCGATCAATATGGCTTCGCGCGTGTTCGCATCGGCCAGCAGATAAGTGTATGTACCAGAGCGCGAGTCCTGTAATTGACGAAATATGAGTGATGACATTCTTTTAACCTGCGCTAAACCACACTTTTGATTAGCATCGAGACACCGACGAGAAGGATAAGTACGGAAAAGAATCGTTGCAGAGATGGCCCCGAAACGCGGTCTGCGAATCGTCGTCCTGCAAACATTGCTGCAGCGCCTCCGATAGCGAAAGGGATTAGTATCGGCCAGCTGACCCTGCCTGCAATGACAGCGCCGGCAGCGCCCGAGAACCCGATTGCACTGATGATGAGAAGAGAGGTTGCGACCGCGCTGTGCACGCCCATGCGCGTGACGAGCATGAGTGCCGGGACGATCAGGAATCCGCCGCCAACGCCAAAAAGTCCGCTCAATGCCCCCGTCGCTAACCCCGCCGCGCTCAGGACAAGCGCGCAAGGGGCGGAAAATCGCAGCTGACCGTCCGGCGCCAGCGTACAGATCGCAGCTCCTTCGGCGGTTTCCGGTTTCGCCCGGACGGCACAGGACTGCTGTGGTTGCGTGATCGCTCGAATCCACATCGCAGCGCCAATCGTAGTTGCAAGCGCTGCAAAACCCACAATGATCGATTCCGATGGGATAAATGTCGCGACATGGATTCCCGCCGGTGCGCCAATCACGCCGCCGATTACGAACATGATGGTAGGCTGCCACACGACGAGCCGTGCGCGAATCGAGTGCAATGCGCCTGCAAGGGCTGTGAATCCTACTGCCACGAGCGAAATCGGCACAGCTTCGATTGGCGACAGATGCAGGCCATAGACCAGCAGCGGCATCGCGAAGATTGAGCCGCCGCCACCGGTAAGTCCCAGGGAGAGGCCAACCATGACGCCAAATGCGGCCGCTATGAACGATTGGGTGATCATCTCGACTCAGTATATGCCGGCGGGATAGTTGCTCACCATTCCTGGGTAGCGATAATTGACGGAGCGTCAGAAGGGGCTCGTATGTTTTTCCCGGAGGAGGAATACCGGCTCGGCAGCACACGTGCAGTGCTAATCGAGGGTCCGAGCCGCGAAGCGATCGAGCTCGTCGAGATCAAGTGGCGACACCGAAAGCGCTTTCGCACAACCGAGTGACCGGCAGCCGCTTCTGGAGTTGATCCCTCAATCGTCTTATTCTTCCAGTGTGGCGCTGTCTCACTGCGCTGCAAATCTCAAGAATCAAGAAGACTAAACGAAGCCAAGGGGGGATTCCCGATGAAACGGTATTTTCTTATGTCGTTGGCGCCTCTCACTTTGTACTTAGCCGCGCACAACGCCAGTTCTCAGGTTCTGACATACGCCGATTGTGTCGTGGATGACGTGCCATCACTCGAGGCCGCTATTTCCAGCTTTTACGACTCACTCGAGACCAGCGTACGGCCAATCGTGTATCTCGACCAATGGTTGTGGAACGGGGAATTCAGCCCGACCCATCGCGTCATCGTCGGCCATCAGAACTACGCAGCACTGGAAGCGTTCAGAGCCAGCATCGGGCGTAATCCAGCGCCTTTTATGCGCGCCGGAAGATCTTTCGATTTAGCGACGGACTGTCAGACTGACGGACTCTCGATTCTGCGCGGTGCATGGGGCAGTCAGGATGTGGAGCCGATCTACTGGCAGGTTTACGGCGTAGCGACGAGTGATGGCGCAGCTTATGCCGAAGCCCTCGGCGGTCTGGTCGAGGCAAGGGGTGATGACTTTCCGCTGGTCACGGTGCTGTTCGAGAACCGTGCCGGAATCAGCGGCGACACGCATCTCGTTGGCGTCGGTGCCGCGACGTTCGCGGGCCTCAATGAGTCGCTTGACGAACTCTTTGCAAGTGATGAATTTGCAGATTTCGTCGACGAGGTTGGCGCGGACAGACGCCTGACGTGGCGGGCACAGGCATTCCGGATGCGGACCTGGGCGCCGGGCGGCAACTAGCGCAGTTGCTTCCGCTGACTTTCCAGCTCAGGCCGTCAGAGCAACGATTGCAGCCTTCCGGCCCGCCTGGGTGTGTCGGAAGGCTGCTCCCGGCCGACGAATGCGCATCTGGTCGGGGACAGGTAATCCGAACCCCTTCGCGCCGAAAGTGTTACCCATGTCTTCGGTATACACCCGCTGGAAATGGTGGTGATGGGTGGACTTGAACCACCGACCTGCGGGTTATGAATCCGCC
>JASFSB010000181.1:0-5253 GCA_050114615.1 Gammaproteobacteria bacterium | reverse complement strand
GAGGGCGAACACGCTTTTGGATGCTCAGCAATATCGTGCGGTCGAGGCGACGGTCGAGTCACTGCAGGACCGAGTCCATCCCGAGCCGGTCGTCACGCAGCTCAACGAGCGCTGGTCACTGCACAATCGCAGTCAACTGGTGATAACGGCCGCAAGCGGTGACTCCACGGGCTCCACTTTCGGCAACAGCCAGCGAACGGTCGACGCCTGGTGGTATACGAAACCCATACACTACAACTATCGCGGTTTCGTCCACCTTCACGATGCGTTCTCCGAGTTCCCGGAAGGTGACGCCAACAGGAAACGCACCGGCGTCGGAACCGAGTATCGGAACGGTCCATGGACCGCGCGCGGAGAACTCGTTTTCGACCGCGAGTTCTCGGAACTCGGTCTGGCCGGTGACGTCGACTGGCGCATCAGTGATCGCTGGCAGCTCAGCGGCCAGGTCGCACGAAACAGCTCTGACACACAGCTTCGCGGCTACCGTGTTCAGGTCGAATCGGACGCCATTGGCGTATCTGCAAACCTGACTGTCAACGAGTCAGTCAACTATTCCTTCGGGACGCGGATGACCGACTTCAGCGACGGGAACCAATACCAGGCGCTGTTCGGGAACCTGTATCGCAGGATTCTGACGCGCCCGCGCTCATTGACGCACGTGACGGCGGAGATCTCCAGCGGTCGGAATTCTCGCCAGGACGTCAGTTACTTTGCGCCAAGGAGCGATCTGACCACGCTGGTCGGCCTGGAACACGACTGGCGAATCAGGCGGCGCTACGACCGCATGTTGTCGCAGCACACCGCGCTGCAAATCGGTAATTACAACCAAAGCGGCTTCGGATCCGGCTCAATCTGGCGGGCACGCTACGGAATACAATTGACGCTCAGTGAGGCGCTGAACGTCGATCTGAGCGTCGAACGGGCGCGTAACCTGTACGACGGATTACCCGAGCACAGCACCTTCTTCGTCGCAACCGTGCAGGCGAGGCTGTGAGGATCGTGCGCCTGTTTGCAGCCGCGCTGGCGCTCAGCCTCGGCTTAGCGCATCCGACGAGCGCTGCGCCGGAGTTCCAGGTGATCGCCTATCACGACGTCCGCGATTACGTCAGGGAACAGGTCGATCCGGACCAGTACGCGATTTCCACGCGCCGCCTCATCGATCAGTTTACCTGGCTTCGCAATAACGGATTTACGCCGGTTTCCGTCAGCGATTTGCTGGCAGCGCGGCGCGGCGAAATCGAGCTTCCTGAGAAGGCCGTCCTGCTGACGTTCGACGACGGACTGCGCAGTGTCTACACCCATGTCTATCCGCTGCTTCGCCTGTTCGAATACCCGGCGGTAGTCAGCGTCGTAACCAGCTGGATCTCAGGAGAATCAAAACCCGACGACGGCGCATATGCCGTCAGTTCGGAATTCGTCACCTGGGAAGAACTCCGGGAAATGCACGACTCCGGTCTCGTCGAGGTTGCCAGTCACTCACATAATCTGCATCAGGGCGTGCCAGGCAATCCCCAGGGCAATACGCAGCCGGCCGCCATCACCAGGCGCTATCTCGGCACTCGCTACGAAACGCATGACGAGTACTTCACGCGCATCCGCGACGATCTCGAGCGCAGCGCTTCGTTGATACACGAACATCTCGGGGCACGCCCCCGGGTGATGACCTGGCCATACGGCGCATACAACCAGCCCCTCGTCGAACTCGCCGACGAGCTGGGTATGCCGATCACGTTCACACTGGAGAGCGAACCGAAGTCGGTCGACGAGCTGCACGTGGTTTCGCGGCATCTGGTAACGGCCAATCCGGAGGTCATTTCACTGGGATTCGATCTTCTGTACGAGAATAAGCCGGGCCCGATCCGGGCAGCACAGGTCGATCTGGACTATGTGTATGACCCCGACCCGGAACAGCAGGAACGCAATCTGGGAAGGCTCCTCGATCGAATCAAGGCGCTGTCCATCAGCCATGTCTTCCTGCAGGCCTTCGCCGATCCCGATGCCGACGGTGGCGCGCAGGCGCTGTACTTTCCAAACCGGCATTTACCGATGCGCGCGGATCTGTTCAATCGTGCTTTGTGGCAGTTGCGCACGCGAGCCAATGTCAATGTTTACGCATGGCTGCCGATTCTCAGTTTCGAGGGCGCCGGCATCGACCCAGGATTGCGAGTCCTGCAGGAGAAGGACGGCCAGACCGGCATGGATCCTGCTTCCGAGCCACGCCTGTCTCCGTTCTCTCCCGAAGCCGCGCGGATCATCTCGGAAATCTACGAAGATCTCGCGATCTCCGCTCCGGTAGACGGCATTCTCTTTCATGACGATGGCAGACTGAACGAATTCGAAGATGTCAGCGTTCATGCGCGCGAGGCATACCGATCCGCGTTCGGGACGGATCTCGCGATGGCGAATCTGGCGGAAAACTCCGAACTCGCTCGGGCCTGGGCAAGAATCAAAACGCGCTCGATCATAGGCCTCACTGATCGGCTGATGACAGTCGTCGAACGCTGGCAACCCGGAGCCATGTCGGCCCGCAATATCTTCTCGACCAGTCTGCTGCATCGGGACTCTGAAGTCTGGCTGGCGCAGGATTTCGAGTTGTTCCTGCAAAGTTATGATCATGTCGCGCTCATGGCGATGCCGTATTTCGAAAACGCCACCGACGTCGGTGCGTTTTACGAAGATCTCCTCAGCGTCGTAACGAGTAACGAGCTGGGCATGAAGAAAACGATCTTCGAGCTGCAGACGGTCGACTGGCGCACGAATGCGGTAATCCCCGCCACCGAACTGCGCGAAACCATGCGCTGGCTTCAGGCACGCGGCATTCGGCACCTCGCCTATTACCCGGATGATTTCGTTCAGGGGCACCCGGAGCTTCGCCCGCTGCGGCAGGGCATATCGCTGGCGCAGTACCCGATCGAGGTGCCCAAATGAGCTTCGAAGGCATCGTTACGGGCCTGCTGGACTTTACGTTCTACTACCCGCTGTTCATGTCATACGTCTGGGCAACGGGCGCACTGTATTACTTCTTCTATCGGGAGCAATCGGACCACCGCCGTCCCGAGGACCCGCCACCACTTCAAAGCACGCCGCCGGTCAGCTTTCTCGTTCCGTGCCACAACGAAGGTGACAATGCCGAAGAGTCCATTCGATCGATTCTGAACCAGGACTATCCCGAGTTTGAGATTGTCGCAATCAACGACGCCAGCTCCGACGATACCGGCGAGCGGCTCGATGCCCTGGCGGCACGCGAACCGCGCCTGCGGGTCATTCACTTCGAGAAGAATCAGGGTAAGGCAATGGGATTACGCATCGCCGCCCTCGCTTCGCGTCACGAATTCGTCATTTGTCTGGACGGCGATGCCCTGCTCGATCGATTCGCAACCCGATGGATCGTACGCCACTTCACGGAAGGGGCGCGCGTCGGCGCGGTGACCGGCAATCCTCGCGTACGAAACCGAACGACACTTCTCGGGAAGATCCAGGTCGGTGAGTTCTCTTCGATCATCGGTCTCATCAAGCGCGCACAGCGCATCTACGGGCGCGTTTTTACGGTCTCCGGCGTGGTTGCTGCGTTCCGTAAGGCCGCGCTTCACGACGTCAACTACTGGAACGTCGATATGGTCACGGAAGACATCGACGTCAGCTGGCGACTGCAGCTCGCTCATTGGGACATACGCTACGAGCCGAACGCCTTGTGCTGGATTCTGATGCCGGAGACTTTCAGTGGCCTGTGGCGACAGCGCCTGCGCTGGGCACAGGGAGGCATCGAAGTCTTCCAGCGTTACTTCCGGCTGATGACGAAATGGCACAGCAGGCGCATGTGGTTCGTGGGACTGGAACTCGCGGTCAGCACGTTCTGGGCGTACATGATCGGCTTTGTGTTCCTGTTGTGGATCCTCGGGCTGTTTATCGAGTTGCCTGACTATATGAACATCTCGAGCGTCCTCCCGGGCTGGGGCGGAATCATTCTCGGCGCAACCTGCCTGATCCAGTTCGGCGTCAGCCTCGCGATCGATTCACGCTATGAACCGGCGCTGAGTCGCTATTACTACTGGATGATCTGGTATCCGATGCTCTACTGGCTCATTCACTCGACGGCAACTGTCGTTGCGGTGCCGAAGGCGTTGCTGAAGACCCGCGGCAGTCGCGCCATCTGGGTCAGTCCCGACCGCGGTATACGGCCGCGTCGCAAGGGCAGCGAGCATGGCTGACAACCTCAGGCACGTACACTTCTCGGCGCCGGAGGAGATGACCCCGCGGGAGCGTGCACGCGATACGCTCATTACCGCCATACTATGGGCCGTCTATCTCTATCTCTGGGTGCCACTGGTGAGTCTGCTTGCCTGGGCAATGGGATTCGAATTCGCGTACGACGTCATGGTACGCGCCGGCGGCGCGCGCGACCTGCTGCCGATACTTCTGGAATACCTGGTGGTCGTATCGATCATCTTCAGCGCGTTCACGATCTGGTCGGTCAGCAATCGGCTGCGCTACAGAGACCTGAAGCGGCGTGCGCGGCGAGCGCCTGTCAGAGATGAGGCACTCTCCGAGTATTTTCAGATTCCGGTCAGCCAGATCGCTGCGATGCGTTCAAGACAGGTGATTCACGTCAGCATCGACGAAGGTGGGCGTCCCCGGATCATTGGGCTCGGCCATGGTGGTATTTACGACGAGGAACTACTGATCGCCGAGGACGAGCCGGACCCTCCAGCCGCGGAAGTTCTGCCCCTGAAGGACGCATCCGCCGGCGGCTGATTGGCGGACGCTGCAGATTACGCCGGCGTCGCCAGACTGGAGCGAAACGCCCGCAGTTCGCGAGCGAAGTCCTGCAGTGCCGAGATCCCGCTCGCTTCGGCGTCTGCGCACCATGACTGGAGCCGCTGCACGTGCTCGACATGATCCCGCACGCGTTGCGTCCAGATATCCTTCAGGCGCTGCTTGAAGTCGTAAATCGTGTGCAGTTTCGGATTCAAAGCGAGTGCCCGTTCCAGGCGCGCTATGGCGCCTGCATCGCGGGCAATGTCTTCCCTGCCGATATAGCGCCGCAGCCAGCGCAGCCTGGCCAGTCTGATGCCGGTGACTCCCTTGCTTTCCGCGCGCACGACAGGTTTCACGACGCGCCGGCTGTAGAGGCTCAGAATATGAAAGCGATTGGTCACTACAGCCTGCAGTGTTTCCATCGAAACCGGCACGGAATCGGCGAAAGAGGTCTTTGGTGCCGTCCGCCGGACACGCGCGAGTCCGATGATTTCGAGT
>JASFSB010000180.1:0-5287 GCA_050114615.1 Gammaproteobacteria bacterium | reverse complement strand
GAGGCTGCCGCTGCGATAGTGTGCGATGAGCTTCTCGAGCGCCTCTCCCTGCGCCGCATCTCCCGCCACGGTGACCGCCTTCTCGAGCCATGCGACGACTTCCTCGAGTGCTTCAGTGTACAGGCCGCCGACCTTCCAGACCTGCTCCTGCAGCACGCCGTCGACCTTTACCAGGCGCGAATTGAGCCCGTATTCCGGTGGCGTGTCATCGTCGGGATCGCGCATCGCGCGGTAGAAGGCTTCGACTTCGTCGCGTGTGACGTTCATGTAAAAGTTCACGGCCGAACCGGACACCGGATCGATACCCGCCGCGCGATTGACGAGTTTGGCGTCCACGGCTCGATCGAACATGACCGGGCGCAACTCGCTTAGAAAGCCATCGACTGACTGACCCGGCCTGACGGGAAAATCGCCAGGCGTGTCATGCACGAAGCGCGCGAATGACTCGAAGCTGAATCCCGGCTCGAATTTGTCCGTCGCGTAGTGATGGTGAATACCGTTGGAGAACCACACGCGCTTGAGATAGACGACGAGCGCCTCGAAATCGGGCGTATCCCGCGGACCGGGGTAATCACGCAAAATCTTCTCGAGCGTGCGCTTGATCGCCAGGTTATAGCGGTACTTCTGATCGTAGATGATCTCTCGTCCCGCATAACCGGCTTCAGAGAGATAATACAGCAGCTGTTTTTCTCGCAGGCTCAACTCCTCGAAGCCAGGCACTCGATAGCGCAGTATGCGCAGATCGGCGAAACGTTCGGTTTCATACTGAAACTCGGCTGCTTCCGTCTCGGCGTTCGCAGCGGTACCCGGTGGCGATGTTTCCGGCGGCCGCTGTTCAGCGCCGCAGCCGAAAAAACTCAGTAGAACGAACAATACGGTCAGGTTTCGAAGCATCATCGCGAGGACCCGGTCATTGACTGTCGCGAGTTCATCATTCTACAGCCTGGACGCAGCGCCAGGATGCGGTCGTAACGATCGCGACGCTACGGCACGGCGAACACGAACAGCGTATTGCCGCCGAGCCGCTGAGCAATCTCCGGCGTCAGGCTGCGATAGTTGACCCCGCCGCCGGCCGCAATCGCGACGTACTGGACACCGTCGACGGCGTAGCTGACCGGAAAACCGCCGGCGCTCGAATTGAGCCGTTGTTCCCAGAGAATCTCGCCGGTCGCTGCGTCGAAGGCCCTGAAGCGACGCGCGTCGTCGGTCACGAACACGAGCCCGCCGCCGGTCGTCAGCACGGAGCCGCCGATTCCTGCCCGCTGCCGCAGTTGCCAGCGTGTTCGGCCGGTCGCAACGTCGACGGCTGTCAGCAGGCCGACCTGCTCGTCCGAGCCGGGCACGTGCACGGGCTCGGTGATCGCTGAACCGTGATATTCACCGAAGCCCGGATCGATCTCGTTCAGGCGCAGATTCATACAAGTGTTGTTGGAAGGTACATAGAGCGCGTTCGTGAGCGGACTGTACGCGACGGCCTGCCAGTTCTTGCCGCCGTACAGATGCGGACAGACCTGCACGGGCTCGCCGATCAGCGTGGGCTTCACGGCCGCATTGGCAATTCCGCGACGATTCTCGATGTCGACGCCGACGACAGCAGTCTGATGGTTCGTCGAGCGCGCCCAGAGGAAATCCCCGGTTGCTGCATCGAGCGTCCAGACGAGACCGGGCTTACCGGGCACGCCCGTCACGACCTTGCGTCGCTCACCGGAACGCAGATCGGGGTTCAGCCATTCGACGGCATCGGCGTCAGGCGCGATCTCCGTTTCGACGAGGATCCGCTCGAACGGATGGTCCAGATCCCATTCGTCGCCGGGTAAGTGCTGGAAATACCATTCTATCTCACCCGTGTCGGCGTTCAGGGCCAGCGTCGAGTTCGTGTAGAGCACGTCGCCGTTTCGCGTCCCGCGTTGCAGAGATCCCCATGGGATCGGCACACCGGTACCGACATAGATCAGCCCGAGGTCAGAGTCGTAGCTCGGGGCAATCCACATCGAACCGCCACGCCGGTCCTCCTCGGCAATGTCGCCCCAGGAGTCGTAGCCGAATTCACCCGGCTGCGGGATCGTGCGCGTCCGCCATATCTCCTCACCGGTATTGGGGTCATGCGCTGACATCCAGCAGCTCGTGTTGATGTAGTAGCAGCCGGACATGCCGGCGACGACATGGCCGCGGATGATCTGCGGCCCGCCGGAGTAATGCTGTCCGATCGTCCAGTCACCGACCCGCTCGTCCCAGACGACCTCCCCGGTTCGGGCGTCGAGCGCGACGAGATGCGCGTCGTGCGTCGCGAGGAACAGTTTGTCCTGATACAACACGCCATTGCGATTCGCACAGGCGAGGACCGCCTCGTGGTCGACCCGCGGCCGCTCGTACTGCCACAACAGCGTGCCGTCGCGTGCGTCGAGCGCTTCGACGAAATCGCATGCCTGCGGCAGGAACATGATCCCGTCGTGAATCAGCGGCGTCGTCTCCTGCAGGCCGTCTTCCATCGTCCAGGCCCAGGCCAGCCGCAGGCTCCCGACATTCGAGGTATCGATCTGAACGAGCGGGCTGAAGCCCCAGTGGTCATAGGTTCGACGCCACATCAGCCACTCGCCGTCAGGCGGGTCGAGCAGCATCGCTTCGGTCACCGGCGTGTATTCCTCAGGCAGGGACTGAGCGCCTGCAACGCCAGTGGTAGCGACGACGCCGGCCAGCAGCAGGCTCATGATCCGTGTGTACTGCATCATCGAGGCACCCAGGCGAAATGACTACCGGTAGCATAACGCCGAGCGCAGTGCGACGAACACAGTGCGACGAATATGGGCCGTCGCGGCGCGCCCGTCGGGCCGGCGGAAGTACCAGCCACCGCGGTGATCCCTGCGGATCTCATAGCCGCCCTCGTGCACGCGCCGGTGATGAGCCGGGCAGAGCAGAATGAGATTCCCGAGACTCATCTCCCCGCCGCGCGACCCGTGCCCCCGGTCAGCGCCGTTGCATCGGTATGAATGACGACCTGATAGTGATCCGGCGTCACTGCGGCGCCCGCCGACGTCCCGCCTGAGAGGTAATCCCGTGCGATCTCGACCAGCGCATCGGCCTGCTGGGCGGGCGGCGCTGAGGCTCAGGTCACAGCGGTAGTGCAGCTATTCCGGGCAGATCGACAGGCCCCAGCGCAACCACCCGCCGCGCTCGTCGAACTCATGTACGAGCATGAGCAGGCGATATTCGTCGGTTGCGCGCTTCGCCGACAGATTCACGATCGCCCGATCGAGCACATCGATGCTGCGGTGATAGTCGGCCAGCGGCACGGCGGGTGTGACAGAGGCGTTTTTCGCGGCAGCAATCGACTCATCCATGGCGCTTCCCTGCTTCGGATGAGAAGACTGATAATCTATACAGTCTCCGAATCTATGCCAATGTGTTCAGAAAATGATGGGAGAAGCTCGGCAGGGCAGGTTTCGGTGACGAGTACGCGGATTACGTTGATAGCCTCATTGCCGCACAACCACCGACTAACAAGCTGCAGGAAACACTTGTCTCCTGGACATCTGCGTAGCGCACCAAATATCGCACGGTGGCCGTAACTCGCTTTTAGATTCCTTGGGTTAGCCGGCGAACAACGGCCCTGAACGCGACGTTCGTTAGGACTCGTCGAAAAAGTGCGCGCGCATTTACCCTGCTATGATTAGTCCTATAGTGTTCCAGAGAGACCACGTAGATGCGGGGCGCCAAAACAGCTTTGCTCGGGATAGCCGTCTCTATGGGCCTTGCTGCTTGTGGTAGCACGGATGAGCCTGCAACCGAGAGCTTGGGGCCGCCAGGGGCCAGTGAGGCAAAGCGGCTCGATGGCCAGTCTGCTTACAATGAACATTGTGCATCTTGTCATCGAGATGGCGGCGGTGGAGCACCCGTTACCGGAGACTCAGCCTACTGGGCGGATCGATCGCCACTATGGATGGCTGTGCTGAGCGAACATGCGATGGACGGTTATCTGCAGATGCCTGCCAGGGGCGGGGATCCGACAATGTCCGATGCAGAGGTTCAAGCAGCAACCGAACACATGATGCTGTTGACTTACCCTGATCTACCGCGAGACTAGTTACTCACGCGGGGACGCTGAATTGGGTTTCGTCGGCCAGGCATATATGTGTCTCGAACGACTACATTTGGCCGAAACGGCCAGTAGAAAGCGTGGTCGCTCGCCGGCGACTGGCCGCACTCAACTCGCCACTTTATCTTCCGTTCGTGAAATTCGCAGTCTTTAACATCGGTTAATGGTGAATGTTAGCTCCAATACATCGGTCATTGCGCAGGCTGGCGGAGAATGATGAAATCACCTCGTCGACCCAATATCGCCGACCCATGTCTGAGTATGAGTTCTTAGATCTAATATCCACCCTCAGGCAGGAATCGGTAACTCATCAAATGAGTTTTTTCACCATTTGGTCAGCTTACGTGCTGTTGATCTATTTCGTAGGACAGAAACTATCGACACTCTATGTTGTTCCGTTGACCGTCGTTTATACGGCGTTTGCAATCGTTACGGCCCTTGGATTCCAGGTGGCGATGCTGAATCAGTACTCAGTTATCGACGCATATCTGGTGGCGTATCCGGAAACAGCCCTGACTGAGCACGACCCTCTTGATGTGCGCCTAACGATTCTCGGTGTGGATATAGTCGGATGGGTCCTGTCGATACTGTTTCTTGTTCATAGAAGAAACATATCCGCGGAGCCTGTTGATCTTAGAAGCTCGTGAATGTCGGAAAGTGGCCGAGAAGGGCAGTAGCTTTCCGGGGCGCTCACCGCTGAACGACAGCCCCGCCGTCGACATATTTCGGCCGTTCGCGAAAATCGCGATCTAAGACGTTGATGAACGGTGAAGTCGCGCTCAACTGCGGTCGGTTATTGCGCGGCTCCGCGACGGATGGTGAAATCGCCCCGTCGACCCAGGAAGGCCATAGCTGCCACTGCCTAAGTATTCAGAATGTCAGCTAAGACGGACCTCAAGACAGGGTGAAGCCCAGGGCCCTGGAAAGATGGGCTCTCGCTGCAGAGGTCCTTTCTGCTCTCGCTGTTGTCGCAACTCTGATTGTTCTGATTGTAGAAGTTCGAGAAGGTAACCGTGTTGGCCGCGTCGCAGCCTACCAGGAAATCATGTGGCAATTCAACGAGGCCAAAGAGATTTGATTCAGGATCCGGAGTCGCTGGAACTGTTTCTGCCGGGACTCAGAGGGGGGCGAGTAGCCTGGTTGGGGCACGCCACATCCAGGCAGGCTTTGATGGCAGCAGATCTCGACCCTGAA
>JASFSB010000179.1:0-5316 GCA_050114615.1 Gammaproteobacteria bacterium | reverse complement strand
AAGCGAGTTGTGCGTCCGCGAGCGTTTGAACTCGCGCACGTTCCGCGGCGAGTTCGGGCAACATCAGGCGGTCGGCGGACAGCCTGCATTGCCGCCGCAATGCCTCGGCATACTCCTGTGGATTCCAGGGCGCGCGCGACGTCTCACGGTAGAATCGGGACAGTTTGTCGATCACGCCGGTGAGATGAAGATCGTTCGAATCGATGTCCGGCAGCAGGCTTTCGAGTGCGCGTTCACGTGGCAGCCGGTACATTTTGACGAGCCAGTCGACCGGATCATCGGGGGATTCCAGTTGAAGCAGCGAACCGTGCCGGCCGAGCGCAACCACACCGATATAGGTGTCCGCAGCCAGGCGGCGGTTGAGCGCGATCTCGAGTTCGCAGTTCGCGCGTCGCGTCTCTGCACTCAGGAGATCGAGATAAGCGATCCGGACCGGCTTTTTTAGTTTGTAAACAAACTTTCGGGACAGGAACACCCAGGCAAAGTGCGTTTCGATCGCTTCGATCGAATCGGGTGCATCGGGGTAAGCATCCGGGCGACGCAGATACGCGACCTTGGTGGCGAGATCGGGGTCCAGTGGCTGCTGCACAGATGCGATCCTAAAAATGCGTGGCGCGTGTACATATACGTATGAGCCACACTTGCCTCGTTTCGGCCAGGCCGCAGACTGCAGGAAGATCTTCGTTGTTCAAAGCCTATGTTTCGTAATCGAGCTGAAGCAGGCCGGCGTCTCGGGGCACGCCTGCTCGAGAGGAGACTGACCGGGGATGTGATCGTGCTCGGCCTGCCGCGCGGCGGGGTCCCCGTTGCCTGCGAGGTAGGAGGAGCGATCGGTGCCCCGGTGGACGTTCTGATCGTTCGCAAGCTGGGTGCACCCTTCAATCCGGAACTCGCGATCGGCAGCATTGCCAGCGGTGGTGTGACCGTTTACAACGATCGAATTCTCGAGCAATTGGGCATCGGCCCAAAGGAGCTTGCGCCAATCGTCGAGCGTGAGCACGAGGAGCTCGCCAGGCGCGAACAGTTGTATCGCGGCGATGCGCCGCTGCCTGAACTGGCAGGGAAGGTCGTCGTTCTCGTCGACGATGGCGCTGCGACCGGAGCGACGATGCATGCGGGTGTCGAAGCCGTCAAAGCGCTTGCGCCGGCGCGCGTCATCGTCGCATTGCCAACGAGCTCGCGCGATGCGGCTGAGCGGCTCGGTCGCGTCGCCGATGAAGTGATCATTCTGTCGACGCCGGAGCCGTACTATTCCGTGGGTAGCTGGTACCTGGAGTTCGGACAGCTCAGCGATGCCGATGTCAGTGACTGGCTGGCGCGAACCGGCGGAGGCCGGCAGGAGACGGTGCCTTGATGCTGTTCGGCATTGAGGCGAGCCGTGATGGCGCACAGCGGCTTGCTCGTGAGCTCGGGCTCGAGGTCGCCAGCCACGAGGAAAGGGAATTCGAGGACGGCGAATTCAAAATCAGGCCGTTGGAAGACGTCGCGCGGGAACGAGTCGTCCTTTATCAGTCGCTGTCGGGGCGCGAGGGTACGTCGGTCAACGACAAATTACTTCGCGTCCTGATCTTCGCAGGGGCCCTGAAAGATGCCGGCGCCGCGGAAGTCTCGCTCGTTGCGCCTTACCTCGCATTCGCGCGCAAGGACCGCCGAACCAAGCTTCGCGATCCGATCACGACACGCTACGTTGCGCAGATGTGCGAAGCGGTCGGCATCGACGAGATCGTCACGATGGATGTGCACAATCAGGCGGCATTCGAGAACTCGTTTCGTTGCCGCAAACGAAACGTCGAAGCAGCGTCGCTGTTCGCAGAGCATTTTCGGGCACTAGCAGTCTCTGCCGGGCACATCGTCGTCGTGTCCCCGGACTCAGGCGGAGTCGGGCGGGCGCGTGAGTTTGCCCGCCGGCTCGCCGAAAGCAGCGGGAGCGCTGTCGACCTCGCATTCGTCGAGAAACACCGCAGTGAGGGACGCGTGTCCGGCGGCTTGTTTGCCGGTGAAGTCGATGATGCAGTGGCCATCATTATCGATGACATGATCAGCGGTGGCACGACGATGCTCAGAGCCGCATCGCTGTGCCGCGAGCGCGGTGCCAGGGGTGTTCATGCAGCTGCGACGCATGGTGTCTTCACTGTGCACGCGGGTGAAACACTCGCGGATCCGGGGCTCGATTCGATCGTTGTGACAGACACGGTTGCCGACGTGTGGGCGCGTGGACGCGCCTTCGCGAACAAACTCACGGTACTTGAAACGGCGGGATGTCTGGCGCGCGCCATTCGCTGACTGGTCCGTATGGTGGTTTCAGCCATGTGGAAACTGCGGATAGCGGCAGTTGAGCGGTTCACTTAGCTTGCGCTGAAATGCTCAGACAAGCATCCCCT
Source organism: Gammaproteobacteria bacterium (assembly GCA_050114615.1). Taxonomy (GTDB): domain Bacteria; phylum Pseudomonadota; class Gammaproteobacteria; order Steroidobacterales; family Rariloculaceae; genus JAHEEO01. The sequence goes on along the minus strand of JASFSB010000179.1, from coordinate 2,935 downwards.
GACGACAGACTTTCCGCTGACACGATGGCTGTGGTGCTGGCTGGCGGTAAAGGTACGCGTCTGGGGCCATTGACGAAACATGTCTGCAAGCCCGCGCTGCCATTCGCTGCGGCCTGGCGTAACATCGACTTCACGCTTTCCAATTGCGTCAATTCAGAAATCGGGCGCATCGGCGTCGCAACGCAGCACAAGCCTGAGGCGCTGCTCGCGCATCTGCGCAATGTGTGGAACGCCCCGAACGGAGCGCCGGGTGCGTCCATTCAGGCGTGGCCGGCAGACCTTCGAGCCCCTGTCACCGGTTATGCAGGTACCGCCGACGCGGTATACAGAAACCTCGATCTGATCCGGCGGCAGGAGTGCGGGCTCGTGCTGGTCCTGGCCGGCGATCACGTCTACAGCATGGATTATCGGCCGATGCTCGAACAGCATCGGCGCTGCGGTGCAGACGTGACGATTGCCTGTGTCGGGATCGAGCCTGATCAGGCCAGTCAGTTTGGAATTCTGTCGGTCGACGACCGGCGCCGGGTGGCTGCGTTCGTCGAAAAACCGCTGCGTATCGAAGACGTGCCGGCAGGCGATCGCGTGCTCGCGTCGATGGGGATCTACGTTTTCAACACCGCCGTGCTGGTGCGCGCACTTCAGCGCGACGCGTTATTGCATGACTCCGGGCACGACTTCGGCAGTGACATCCTGCCGCGGCTCGTTCACGAGGCGCGAATCCATGCTTATCCGTTCGAAGGCGATGCTGCGCCCCTGGGCGGGTATTGGCGAGACGTTGGTACACCCGCAGCTTACTGGCAGGCTCACCTGGAGCTGCTCGAAGCTTCGCCACAGCAGCAGCTCGACGATTCGCGCTGGCCACTGCACGGAGCGCGGATCCGGCCCGAGTTCACGGCGAGATATGCCGCTGCGAGTGGCCGCGCCGGCCCGGATCGCTCCCTCGTTGCTGACGGCTGCCGGATCGATGGCAGCGTGCAGCGATCGGTACTGTTCTCGAACGTTCGGGTGGAACGCTCCGCTTCGGTCGACAGGTCGGTCATTTTGCCCGGTGCCGTCATCGGCCGGAATTGCCGTCTTTCCGGTGTGATCGTGTCGGATGGCTGCCGGATTCCCGACGGAATGGTGGTGGCAGCTCAGGATCTGCAGCCGATCGTGATCACGGCGGAGGACCTCGAGGAGAATCTGGCGCTCTCCTGCGCGTAAATCCGCTCTGCCATCAGTCAGCTCAAATACGCTTCGGCAGAATAGCGCCGCATCATTCGATGGCTGTGAAATACCGAGCCATTGCGAGCGATGGCGCCTTTCATGATTTCGGTCCAGCCTTCACGATCCTGATAAAGCGGCAGGACCACGTTTTCCAGCTTATCGTACAGCGATGCGGCATCGTGGTCGGGCGTTGATTCCAGGTCGCCGTTGCCAATGGACCAGCCTGTGATGCCTTCGATATGGCCTTCGAGCCACCAGCCGTCGAGAATACTGAGATTTGGGACACCGTTGAGTGCCGCTTTCATGCCGCTGGTGCCGGAAGCCTCGAGCGGCGGCTGCGGCGTATTGATCCACACATCGAGTCCGGCAACCATGAGCCTGGCGATACGCAGATCATAGTTTGGCAGAAACACGACCGGGAGCGCGTCCGCCAGGCTGCGCATGTGTTCATGCAAATACGCGATCGCACGTTTACCTTCGATATCCTGAGGGTGGGCTTTGCCGCCGAGCACGATCTGAAACGGGTAACGTGCGTTGATTTCACGGAGTCGCCCGATGTCATGAAACAACAGCTCGGGTCGCTTGTAGGCAGTGATGCGTCGCCCGTATCCGATCACCGGCAGTTCCGGGTCGAGCGTCCGCCCGCACTTCGCTGCTACCGCACTGAGCAGCGCGCGTTTCGCTGTAGCGTGACAATCCCGAATCTCCTTATTGCTGAGGCAACAGTCGGCGCGCATCAGCAGTTCCGGCTCGGAGCGCCAGCCGGGCAGCCGCAGGTCATAGAGTTCCGCGAACGACTCAGACATCCAGGTGGCTGGGTGAACACCGTTAGTGATCGCTGTCAGGTGAAAGCCCGGGAACAGGCGCTCGGCGGTCCTCGCGTGACTCTTCGCTACCCCGTTGACGAACTCGCTGAGATTCAACGCAAGACGCGTCGTATTGAGCTCGTGCTGGCCGCCGAGGCTGCGCAGGATATCGCGTTCGATGAACGCCCCGAGCACCTCGTCGATGAGCCCATACTCGAATCTGTCGTGGCCGGCTTCGACGGGTGTGTGCGTCGTGAAGTTGCATAGTTGTCGAACGCGACGAACATCATAAGGCGTCTCATCGGAGCGCAGCGTGTCTTGCCTGAAAGCGAACTCACGCAGCAGTTCCAGGGTCAGCAGCGCGCAATGTCCCTCATTGAGGTGATACAGCGCGATGTCGAAGCGCAGCGCCTTGAGCATGCGTACGCCGCCGATCCCGAGCACGACCTCCTGCTTCAGTCGATAACGCGTATCGCCACCGTACAAAGCCGCTGTCAATCCGCGGTCGATCGGGTCGTTTTCCTCCAGGTCCGTATCAAGCAGCACGACCGGCTGTCTCCCGCCGGCGAGGCCGGGGACGATATAGAGCCAGCCGCCGATCCATACCGTGCGTCCTTCGATCGTCACGGAAACCTTCGCCGGGAGCCACTCGGCGTGACTCCCGGGATCCCAGGGGTCCGGGTGCTCCAGCTGCTGCCCGTCAGGGGTAATCTCCTGGCGGAAATAGCCGGCGCGGCTCACCAGTGAGACCGCAACCATCGGAATTCTCAGATCCGCTGCAGAGCGCAGCGTGTCGCCGGCAAGCACACCCAGGCCGCCGGCATAGGTCGAGATCTCCTGATCGAGCGCGATCTCCATGGAGAAATAGGCAATGCGTTTCTGCCCGGTGAAATCCTGCAGCGCATCCATCGTGGCGATCGGGT
>JASFSB010000178.1:0-5316 GCA_050114615.1 Gammaproteobacteria bacterium | reverse complement strand
CCGAGCACGGCAGGGACAATTACTGCACCGCTGTGGACCGGGCCGCCTTCGAATGTGTCGTCGTAATCCTCGCCATGCGCGGCCGTGCCGTTGATCAGCGCTGCGTCGTAAACGGAAACGCGGCGAGCCTGGCCAATCGCATTGCACGGTCCGGGCGTGGCAGTGGCGAGCGTGGCGGCGACGTAGTCACGGTGCCGTGCGGCAAAGGCGAGGCCGATGAAGTCTTCGAGCAGCCTCATACAGGTCGCACGCACGTTGGATGGCAGCGTCGCGCTGTCGATGTTCGCAGCGAACGCAGCGATTCCTTCTGCGACGGTACTCACGTCGTCGCACCGCTCATTTCACGTACTGCACGCCACAGCCGCGTACCGAGCGACGCCAGGACAAAGACGCAGGCCAGGGCGAGTAGAGCGATCGCAATGCGGTCTTCAGCGAAAATCGCATGGTCGCCTCCCGACAGCACCAGGGAACGGCGGTAGTTCGATTCGACGAGATAGCCGAGCACGACGCCGAGGACCGTCGGCAAGACCGGCAGCCCGAGAATTCGCATCACGAAGCCGCCGGCGCCGAATGCAAGCACGAGGGCGACGTCGAACAGGCTGTTGTTGATGGAATACACGCCCGAGAAGATCAGTGCGTAGATGAACGCCATCAGATAGCCTTTCGAGCGATTGACGAGCCACAGACACGCTGGCAGCGTGACCATACCCAGAACAGCCAGTGCGAGCGCGGCGACGAACAGCCCCGTGTACAGCGCGAGGATCAGATCCGGATTCTCGGCGAACAGCGTGGGCCCCGGCGTCAGCCCGTGGATCAGTAAACCACCGAGGAGAATCGCGGCAGAGTTCGAGCCCGGGATGCCGAAGCTCAGGACCGGGATCAGCGCCGTTGCCGCAACGGCATTGTTCGCACATTCCGGTGCGGCGATGCCTTCGGGTGAACCGTTGCCGAATTCCTCCTTGCTGGAGGACCAGCGCCGCGCTTCGTTGTAAGCGAGGAACGAAGCGACGGTGCCGCCGGCGCCCGGCATGACACCTTCGACCGTGCCGATCGCGCTGCCGATCACCTGCGGGCGAATGAGCCGCCGTCGCAGAGCAGCGCCAGGCAGGCGCAGCCGCAAAGTTTCGGTCTTGCGCCACACCCCGGTGCTCGACTGTTCGAACAGCTCGCTGACTGCGAACAGCCCGACCATCGCCAGCACCGGCGCGATGCCGTCGAGTAGCTCGGGTTGCCCGAAAGTGAAGCGTGGCAGACCGGATATCGGATCAGAGCCGATCGACGCGATGATCAGTCCGAGCAGGCCAGCCGCGAGGCCCTTCAGTGTCGAGCTGCCTGACAACGAAGCAATGACGCTCAGACCGAGTACGCCGAGTCCGAAATACGACATTGGCGTGAACGCGAGTGCGAGCCGCGCCAGCGGGCCCGTCAAAGCCACCAGCATCATCAGCCCGACGAGTGCGCCGATGACGCCGGAATAAAGCGAAATCCCGAGTGCTTCGGCGCCGCGACCCTGTCGGTGCATCGCGTATCCGTCGAGCGCCGTGGCAGCAGCGGCGTTCGTACCCGGCGTGTTGATCAGGATAGCCGGTATCGATCCGCCGTACTCGGCGCCGACGTAGACCGACGCGAGCAACACGATCGCGGATGCGGGATCGATGCCGTACGTGAACGGCACGAGCAGCGCCATCGAAATCGACGGTGAGATCCCCGGCAGCGCGCCGCCGGCGATGCCCCAGGCGACTCCGGCGACGACGATCAGCACGAGCGGTGTGCTCGTCAGCAATGCAAGGATTTGCCCTACGTCCGCCACAGCCCGCCCGTCAGCCGCTCCAGGGGGCAGGCATCGGCACGCCGAGCACTAGATCGAACAGGCCGTACAGCATCGCGGCCCCGACACAGGCCACCAGCGCGAGATGCAGCGACGGCCGTTCGCCCTGATACAGCGCCATCGCTGCGATCGCGGCAGCGATGGCAAACGGGTAACCGATACCTGGGACGATCCCGAGATACGCGATTCCGATCAGTAACGCGCCGGCCGCACGCAGCACTTTCCGGCCGATGCCGGCAGCGGAATCGCCGCCGGCAGGCCGCAGCTTTCTGATCAGCGTCGCAGCAGCGAGCAGCACAGCAAGAATTGCCAGAGCGGCAGCGTAGACGACCGGCAGACCGGCCGGGCCGACCGTATCCGACAATGCCGTCGCGCCGAGGCCGCGTGCAGCGCCATAGTAGAGTATGGCAATGCTCAGCAATATCGCGGCGCAGGCGAGGTCACGAGCCATCGCAGATCTGATCAGCGAATCGCGCCGCTCGAGCGCAGGTCTGCTTCGGCCGTCGCCGCGAACTCATCGATAAACTGCACATATTCGGCGTGGGTCATGAACGCCGGCGAAAGCATCGCAGTTGCGCGCAGATAGTCGCGGTCCTCGAGCAGGCGCTGCACACCGGTCTCCCAGGCCGCGATGATGTTCGGCGGCAGTCCCTTCGGTGCAGCAAAGCCGCGAAACTTGCGCACGACGACGTCATAGCCTGCTTCTGCCACCGTCGGCACTTCCGGAAAATGCATCGACCGTTGTGCGCCGAAAACAGCCAGCACTTTGAGCTGGCCGGCTTCGATCTGGCTGTTCAGCTCGATGGCTTCGCCGACGCCGATGTCGAGTGTTCCGTTCAGCACGTTGAGCGCAAGTTCACCGCCGCCCTCGTAAGTCACGATCGCGGGCGTTACGCCGGCGGCCGTGCTGAGGCGCTCCAGCGCCTGGCGTTCGAGCGATGCCGGATTCGCGGCGCCCCAGCGGCCGCGTTCCGAGCGCGCTTTGGCGATCGCATCGGCCAGCGTCGCGAAAGGCCCGTCCGCGCGCGTGTAGACGACCTCTTCGTCGTAAAACACGTTCACGACCGGCTCGAGATCGCGATACGTGTTTGCCGGCCGGCTCAGCAATGACGTGAAGATGTACGTCGGTGTCGTCGCATACAAAATGCTGCCATCAGCCGGCGCATTGGCGAGCCGCGCCATCGCGCGCGCACCGCTGCCGCCTCTGATATTCAGGACGACGAAGTCGACGCCCATCGCCGCACCGAGATGACCGGCGAGTTCGCGCAGGAAAACGTCGCTGCCGCCACCGGGACTCGAATGGGTGACGAGCGTGACGACTTCGTGAGGATAGGCGGGTTGTGCGCTCGTGACAGCGGGCCCCGCAGCGGCGATCATGACGACGACAATGGCGAAGAGCCCGGGTTTCACTCGCGTTCGATCCCTTGTCCGAGGCGCCTGCGCGACGCGTTGGCTAAGCCTGGTATTATTCACGGCGTGCTCAGCGCTGGCAATCGAAGGAGTAATGTGGATGGATCGTCTCGTAACAGCCCTCGTCGTCGCGCTGATCGCTGTCGTGGCCGGCCGTGACGCAATCGCGCAGAAATGGACGCCCGAGATTCCGCGTGTGTGGGACGAAGCCGCACTCGCGGATTGGGCTTTGCCGCTGGCCGGACTCGGCGTCGCTCCGACCCATATGTCGTCGGAAGACTACTATGCGCTGCCCGAGGAGAACCTGCGCAGCTACCCGGTCTACATGCCGGCGCTCGAGCCCGACGGCTATTGGGAGCAGATTCGGCAATCCGGTCCGCAGCCGCTGTTCGAACGCGCAGGACTCGAAACGGAAGCCGACTGGATCGCGGCCGGTGAGCGTGTGTTCCAGGACTGGGTGGTGCTGCGCACCCAGGATCCCGAAGTCATCGCGATGGCGCGCGATCAGGCGGCGATGCAGGCGGTCGGCGCCGGGCCGCTGCCCGATGGCACGATCAATGGACTGCGCTGGCTGCCGACGAAAGACGGCGTCGCGCTGGGCATGTCGAACTGCAGCGCCTGCCACGTCCTCTACCTGCCGGACAATACGCCGGTCCCCGGCGCTTCCTCATTCGCGATTCCGAATACCTTCCGCAACGGCCTGGGTGCCGCGATTCGCGCAGCCGCACGTGCGCTGCCCGGCGAAGCGCCGTTCGCCCTGGCGGGCCCGATCGGCGCCTGGGCACGACAGGCCTACGCCGCGCCGTGGAGCGGTGATCCCGCCGGCGAGCGGCTCGGGGAATTGACGCAGGCACAGTTCAATGCGTGGATCGGGGCCGGCATCGCCGGTGGCGGCGTTGCACGCTGGAACGGGAGCATCTTTTATCCGGCAAAGATTCCCGATCTGATCGGTTTCAGGGATCGGCGTTACATCGATCACACGGCCACACATCGGCACCGAGGTATCGGTGACCTGATGCGCTACGCAGCGCTCGTCAGTTTTGCCGAAACGATCGATTTCGCCGGGCAGCGCGTCATCGAAGCAGGCACTGAACGATTTCAGTCACGCCTGTCCGACGCGGCGCTGTATGCCCTGGCGCTCTATGTCTATGCGCTGGAGCCCCCGGCGAATCCAAATCCGCTCGATGCTGCAGCGCGCGCGGGACAGGTGCTGTTTGAGCGCGAGCGCTGCGATCGCTGTCACACGCCACCGCTGTATACGAACAACCGCATCACGCTGGCCGACGGGTTCGATCCCCCACCGGACGCGCCGGAGGACCTGATCCCTCGTTCGGTCGGGACCGATCCGGGGCTCGCACTGAGCACACGCAAGGGTACCGGTTACTACAAAGTGCCGTCGCTCAGGGGCGTATGGTATCGCGGCCACTATCTGCATGACGGTGCGGTCGGCAGTCTCGAGGAAATGTTCGATCCGGATCGGCTGAATGATTCACACGTGCCAGGGGGCTTCGCGCCGCCGGGCACGAAGACAAGTGCAATTCCGGGGCATCGTTTCGGTCTCGAGCTGACAGCCGACGAACGCGAGCAACTGATCGCGTTCCTGCGAACGCTGTGAGCCGATGAACGATTCACGCCTAATGACATCGTCGCAGGCTCGTCGCAGCCGGCGAATCCTGCTGAGCCTCGCGCTTGCCGTGTGGACATGCGGCGCCGGCGCGCAGCGCATGGAGCGTGCGCCGAACTTCAGCGGAGACGATCTGGTGGCGGCGCCGCGGAGCGCCTGGCCGACGAACGGCGGCGACTGGTACAATCGCCGGTATTCCCCGCTCAGCCAGATCAATCGCGCCAACGTTGCCCGCCTGCGCGGCGTGTGGCGGGCCAGGCTCGGTGGGTCCGGTGTCGGACCGCAGTATTCCGGTGAGGCTCAGCCGATCGTTTACGACGGCGTGATCTACATCGTCACCGGCGCCGCCGACGTCTTTGCGATCGACGTCGAAACCGGCGAGCGCCTGTGGGCCTACGCAGCAGGTCTCGACCCTGAGATCGACACTGCCTGCTGCGGCTGGGTCGCGCGAGGC
>JASFSB010000177.1:0-5339 GCA_050114615.1 Gammaproteobacteria bacterium | reverse complement strand
CCTGATCTGCACCATCGTGGAGCATCGGTGCGGACCTATGTCCTGACTCTGAGCGCACAGCGGTATCCGCTGCAAGGACGGAAATGTCGATGGAGACGCTCTAACACCCGGAAAATATGACAACCGTGTCATGCACGGGGTCGAGCGGACGGCTGGCATCGTTCGTGTACATCAGTCTGCGAGGCCCAGGGCCGGGCGTCATTTGTGCGACTACTGGTTGACCCGCTTACGGGTCGTTTAGCAACGCTGCTGCGACGGTGCCTCTCTTACTCGAGGGACCGTTCAGCAGCATCTTTATTCGTCCGAAAGGAGATAATCGGACCGGCGCGCTTCGCGGGCTTTGCCGTTTATCAGTCGGCGGTTTCCCAGCTGCAGCCCTCACAAAGCGGTGATACGCCACGTGCGTCCAGCACATCGAAAATGAGATCGCGCCATGTTTCATTCGGCGCCCACACCGTATTCATATCGGCCTTCGCCTCAGCGACCGGCACGTCCTCGTAAAGGACTCGATAGAGAAACGCAAACGCCGATGCCCGCGCGTTGACCTGACAATGCAGCAGTGTCTTCTGCTCGGGATTGCGCTGCATGACCGCTGCAAAATTCTCGAAATCCGCAACGGTAGGCGCGTTCCATACGACGGGAATGTGGACGTAATCCATGCCGAGATCCCGTACGAGCTTGTCTTCGTTCGCAATCGCATTGCCGTCAGTCGAAAACGCGATGTAGATGACACGCTCGAATCCGGCGTTCCTGACGAGCGGCAGCTGCGCCTGCGTCGGTTGTCCGGCGCTGGCGAACGTAGACGAGTACTCGCGGTAGTTCGTGATGTCGTTCAGCGATTGTGCCGCTGCCAGCGGCGCGAAGGCATACAGCGCTGCCAGCGCGAGCAGATTCATTCGGCATCCCATCTTTGGTAAGTACGACACGTGCTGTTCTCCGGAACGATCGAAAATGAGTCGTTCGTATATTAGCAAGGCATTGCAGACAAATCGCGGCGGTTTCCGGCGGTCGTATAGCCTTCGCGCGCCCTAAAGTGGTACCTTCACGGGGCAACCCAGGGGGGAACTCATGATGCGTCTATTTGTAAGCCTTTTTACTTTGTTCGCTTGTGGTCTTGTCGCAAATGCCGCCGAGCCTGTCGTCGCAGCTTCTCCGGAGGCACAGCGTGCAATGCTCGACAGCGACGATCCGCAACTTGCTGCAAACAAGCGGCTCGTCTGGGATATGTGGCGTGAATTCCTGCAAGGCGGCGACATCGACGCGGCCGATAAGTACCTGGCTCCGGAGTATCATCAGCACAATCCAAATGCTGATACCGGACGCGCCGCCGTAAAGGAATACTTCCGCGCCGCCGGGATGCAGAAGTCTGAGGTGAAAAGCTACATCGACCGGCTCGTGGCGATCACGGCCGAGCGCGACCTCGTCACGCTGGCGCTCGTGCGTGAAGGCGTCGACAGCGAGGGCCAGCCGTTTACCACGACCTGGTTCGATATGTTCCGCGTTCGCGATGGAAGAATCGTCGAGCACTGGGATACCGCCATGAAGCCCTAGGGCGGGAGAGCCGGCCGCCGCCGAGGTCGCTCGCTCCACATCGTTTCCTGCAGATTGCGCCGACGATCGACTGAAGATCGCGCGTGGGTAACCGGCTCGCGGCCCGTGTTCTCGAATCGATATCCTGCAAGGCGATTCTATGCCTGAGTTTCAACTCCAAGCCCTCGATCTCGCTATGGTCGGGGCGTACGTCGTTTTCATCGTCGCGCTCGGGTTTTATCTCGCGCGCCGCATTGGTACGACGGATGATTACTTTCTCGCGGGCCGATCGCTGTCGTGGTGGCTGATCGGCCTGTCGCTATTCGCGTCCAACGTATCGTCGAGCACGTTTGTCGGCTTGTCATCCGCCGCGTATTCGTCGGGCATTGCGGTGTATAACTACGAATGGATGGCAGCACTGGTGCTGATCATCTTCCTCGTGTTCTTTCTGCCGTTCTATCTCAGGACCCGGGTTTACACGTTACCGGAGTTTCTCGAAAAGCGTTTCGACCACAGGGCACGCCGCTACTTCGCTGCACTGCAGATCGTCATGAATATCGCGATCGATGCCGCAGCGGCGCTTTATGCCGGGGCGCTCGTCGTGCAGATTCTCTATCCGGAGATTCCGTTGTGGCAATCGGTCCTGGTTCTGGGTGCGCTCGGGGGTCTTTACACTGTTGCCGGCGGACTGAAGGCCGTCGTCTATACTGATGCGGTACAGGCTGCGCTGCTGCTGTTGGGCGCCTGTCTCGTAGGCGCGCTTTCCTTCCGCGCCGTCGGCGCGGACTGGTCGCTGGTCACGCAGAGTGTGCCGGCTGCTGACCTGTCGATCGTCCTGCCGGCATCGGATCCGGTCCTCCCCTGGCCGGGACTCGTGACAGGTGTCTTCCTGCTCGGGTTTTACTTTTGGTGCACGAATCAGTTCATGGTTCAGCGCGCGCTGGGTGCGAAAAATCTCGATCACGGCCGATACGGCGCGCTGCTGGCGGGTCTGCTCAAGCTCCCGATCATCTTCATTGTCGTGCTGCCCGGGATATTCGGCAGGTTGCTCTACCCGGCGAACGAATTTCCTGTGCTCGCGCAGAACGCAGACCTGATATTTCCTACGCTGATGTTCGACTTGTTGCCCGTGGGAATTCGCGGTTTGATTGTTGCCGCGTTGCTGGCAGCGATCATGTCGAGTCTGGATTCGATACTGAATGCGGCATCGACACTGGTTACGATGGACTTCGTCCGGGTTTTGAGACCTAATATTTCGAATCATATGCTCGTTGTGATCGGCCGAGTGGTCACATTCGTGTTCATGACACTTGCGATACTCTGGGCGCCGCAGATCGTCCACTTTCCGAACATCTGGACGTATCTGCAACAAATGCTCGCCTACCTGGCGCCGCCGGTCGTCGCGTGTTTCGTGCTGGGCGTCTTTTGGAAGCGGGCTTCGGCGCAGGGCGCTATCGCAGCACTCATTGTGGGTCATCTCGCCGCGGCGCTGATTTTTGCACTTGCGCTGGCGGAGATAGTGATTGTTCAGTCGGAGCCGCTCACGGCGACAGAGCTGCGGCGGGTTGCAGAGGGTGCGCCGGTCCTGCATTTTCTGTATGTCGCGCCGATCGTTTTCATTGTTTCGCTCGCAACGCTGATTGGCATCAGTCTTCTTTCACGTGCGCCGGACAGGGCACATACTCATGATCTCACGTGGTCGCCGCACTATTTTGCGGAGGAGACCCGGGCACTTCGGAACGTTCCTTTCTACAAGAACTATCGCTATCTGGCCGGCATGCTGATGGCGGCCATCGCCGTGTCCGTAATTAGCTGGTGGTAATCCGTGACTTTCGAGGTTCCTTATGCCATACGAAATACTCGTCCCGGACGGTTGCGACTACGTGGCAGTGAAATGGCGCGGCCCCGCGTCGCGCTTGTGGGCAGATCGGGCTTCTCCGCCCCCTACGCCCGAATCGTCAGCGCGGAGCGCAGCGCTCGCAGGTCGTCGCGTTCTTCGAGCGAGTTCACGTACTCGATGATCGATTCGGTTTTCGTGTTGCCAAGCACAGGCGTCATGAGTTCACGCGCCTTGTGAGCAACCTGCTCGGTATCGAGCGGATTTTCCGGCGTTCCCGGTGCATGACTCACGAACAAACTGACCCGCCTTCCGTCGATCGTGCTGACCTCGACGAACCCGCTGCGTGGCGCTTCGGGTACCGCGAGATCCGGATCGGCGACCAGTTCCACGCGGCTGCGCGCCGCTGTGACGGCAGGGTCCGACATGCGCTCGAACGAATGGCTGTTCTCGAAATCGATCATGCCGTCCACGAGCGCAACGGCCAGAATATGCTGGCAATTGACGTCCGGCATCGAGCGGTTGTCGACGATTCGCGCGCCGTCCTCCGGCAAGCGAACCAGGATGTGCCGGACATTGTCCACGTTGAGGCTGTGGCGCTCGCGCAGCGTGAAAAACGCTGCCAGTGGTGACTGTATCGGATAACCAACCGGGAAGGTCTTGATCGCGGTTTCCTCGACATAGAATCGGCTGCCGAGTTCCGCAACCATCGCTTCAGGCGTCGGGTCATCGGATAGCGCGTCGAAGACGTTACGCTCGCCTTCGAGCGCATCGCGCACGCCGGTGAAGCCGGCCTGAATCATCGTTGCAGCCGCGACACCATTTCGTGCGCCCATGCCGCTGAAGTCGAAGGCCTTTTCGATGTGTTCGACGTCGCGGACCCAGCTCCATATGCCGGAAACCTGTTGAACTGCATACGAGATCGCATAGCGCATTCGCGTTTCATCGAAGCCTGCCAGCGCCGCCGCGGCTGCCGTTGCGCCGAATGTCGAGCTGTAGCCCTCGGCGCTGCGAAAGTTGTCGCGAACGATTGCGGGCCCGAGCGCGACGAGAAATCGGCAGCAGAGGTCGTAGCCGAGTGCGACAGCTCGGAGGAAAGCCAGACCGGTGCTGCCTTCACGCTCACCCATTGCAAGCGCCGCCGGTACGACTGAACAGCCCGGATGGGCCTTCGTGAAAGGATGAAAATCATCCGTCTCGTCCGCATGAGCAAACATCGCATTGGCCAGGGCGGCATTGACTGCTGACGTCATGATATCGGTCGTGGCGACCGATGATTCCGGCGTACCGCCTTGCTCGCGGACATACTCGATCGCGACCTGTCCAGGCATCAGACGCGCACCCGAGACGATCGCACCGAGCGTGTCGAGAATTCTGTGTTTCGCAGCGAGCATGGTGCCGGCAGGGAGGCTCCGGTTGCGGGAATCGACCATGTAGCGAGCCAGCCGCCCGGTCAGGTCGGGGAGGCCGTCTGCTGCGGCCGCCGCGTTCTGCTGAGCGATGCCGGCCGCGGGCATGGAGCTGCCGGCGAGCAGGCCGCCGACGCCCTGCAGTGTGCGGCGCCTCGTCACGAGGAGGTCCGGCTCGAATGCCGACTTGCCGCTACGATCCTCTGTGTCGCCGCTCACATGCGTCTCCTCGTTCTGATACCAGTCGTACCGCGGATCGGCGGCAGCCCGAGGCTCCGGGTCGCTGTCGTCGCCTCAGTTCGCTCGCCACCACGCCGCGAATTCGTCGAAGTCGATCATACCGTCGTCGTCGGTATCGAGCGTCTCGAACCCGGACTGGGCCTGTGCCGTGTCGATGCTCACTCCGAAGTCTTCCAGCAGGCTGATGAACTCGAGGAGATCTATTTTGCCATTGCCGTCGCGGTCGCTGAAGTCGAACGCTTCCTTCAGTTCCCGGAGCTTTTCTTCTGTCACTGTCACCTGGCGCCACCCTTGTTGCGATGACTGAATCGATGGCGGTTAAT
>JASFSB010000176.1:0-5355 GCA_050114615.1 Gammaproteobacteria bacterium | reverse complement strand
GAGTCGTTCGAGCGTAGAGGCGACGTGCTCCATCGTAGGCCAGTCCGACGCAGAGCCCATGATGATCCCAACCAATGGTTTCATCGCGGCATTGTACAGCAGTTAGAATCGAGTTCTCACCTGGCCCTGAAACGGAACTGAATTGGAAATTCATACGCTCGAAGCTTCCCTGAAGAAAACTGCGGCGCGAACTGTCGAGCTCGCACAGTCACTCGGTGCGACGCAATCGGAAGCCGGAGTCAGCGCCGATGAAGGGCTCAACGTAACCGTGCGCATGGGCGACATCGAGTCAGTCGAGCGGCACGCGAACCGCGGTATCGGCATTACAGTTTTTTGCGCCGGCAGCAAAGGATCGGCGAGCACGACCGAATTCTCTGATGCGGCGATTGAGGCGGCCGTGCGCAAAGCGATCAGCATTGCTTCGTATACAGAGGCCGACGAGCATGCGGGCCTGGCAGACGCTGCTTTGATGGGGAGCGCAGACGTTGAGCTGGATCTGTACCATCCATGGGCCATCGAAGTCGATGCCGCGCGGGAGCTGGCGCTGGAAGCCGAAGACGCGGCACGATCTTCCGATGCGCGTATTGCGAATTCAGAAGGCGCCACTGTTTCCACGGACTGCGGATATCGGGCGTATGCGAATAGTCACGGCTTTGTGGGCGGCCAGGCGAGCAGTAGCCATGCGCTCAGCTGCAGTGTCATCGCCAGCAGCGACGATCAGCTCGAACGCGACTATTGGGTCACCACTGCGCGCACCAGCTCGGCTCTGGAATCTGCGCAGGCCGTCGGGCTCAGGGCGGCGGGCCGCGCCACGGCCCGACTCGGTTCGCGGCAGATCAAAACCGCTCGAGTGCCGGTTGTTTACCCGGCGGAACTGGCGCGCGGACTCCTGGGCCACTGCATAGCGGGGATTCGCGGAACGAGTCTGTACCGACGAGCTTCGTTCCTGCTCGATTCGATCGGCAAACAGATTTTTCCTGAATGGGTGACGATTGAGGAGCTGCCGCATTTACCGCGCGCATTCGGCAGCGCAACGTTCGACGGTGATGGTGTGCAGACGCAGGCTCGCACACTCGTCGACGCGGGCCGGCTCACCGGCTACGTTTTGAGTGCATATTCCGCCCGGCGGCTGGGGATGCACACGACCGGCAATGCCGGTGGTGTGCACAATCTGGTCGTTCATCCCACCGGCGGGGATCTGGCCGAGATCATCGGCGGACTCGATCGGGCGTTCGTCGTTGGCGAGCTGCTCGGTCAGGGCGTCAACATCGTCACCGGTGATTATTCGCGCGGGGCGGCAGGTTTCTGGGTCGAGAACGGTGAGATCGTGCATCCTGTCAATGAAGTGACGATCGCCGGAAATCTCGGCGAGATTTTTTCGGCCATCGAACTGATCGGATCAGATGTCGACACGCGCGGCGTCATTCGCACCGGTTCGATTCTCGTGGGAGAAATGACCGTTGCCGGCGGCTAGCGGAGTACCTCGAACGCCTTGAGCGCTTCGAGGTATTTCTCGCTGGTACGTGCAATGACGACAGCCGGCAGGTGCGGCGCAGGCGGCCGCTTGTCCCAGCCGAGCGTCTCCAGGTAGTCGCGCACATACTGTTTATCGAAGCTCGGAGGAGACACGCCGGGCTTGTACGTCTCAGCGGGCCAGAAGCGCGACGAGTCCGGGGTCAGCACTTCATCGATCAGTCTCAGTTCACCGGTGTCTGTAAGGCCGAACTCGAATTTCGTGTCGGCGATGATGATGCCGACTTTGCGAGCCAGTCGCGACGCTTCCGCATACATCCGCAGAGAGATTGCCTGCACCTGCTGTGCGAGATCGTGTCCGATGAGCTCGGCTGCCGCCTGGAAAGTGATGTTCTCGTCGTGGCTGCCTTGCTGTGCCTTGGTGCTTGGCGTGAAGATCGGCTCGGGCAGGCGCTCTGCCAGTCCAAGTCCGGAGGGCAGCTCGACGCCGGATACGCGCCCGCCGGCGCAATAGTCCTTCCAGCCGGAGCCGATCAGATAACCGCGCACGACGGCCTCGATCGGGAGCGGATTGAGTCGTTCGCATACGACGCTCCGCCCTGCGACGATCGCAGCGTCCTGCTCCGATACGACCGAAGCGGGATCGATCCCCGTCAGATGATTACTGATGATATGTTCGAGGTGCTCGAACCACATCGTCGAAATGGCAGTCAGGACCGGTCCTTTGTTCGGTATCGGGTCGGGCAGTACGACGTCGAAGGCCGACATCCGATCGCTGGCAAGGATCAATAACCTGTCCTCGCCGAGTGCATAAATGTCACGTACTTTACCTCGACCGAGCAGTGGCAGGCTGCTGAGGTTCGAGTTGAACACCGGTTCGCTGGCTGGGGTCATCGTGTTGCTTTGGCGGCGATTCGCGGAATAATGAGGCCATGCACTCCAACGGATCAATACCTGTGTGTGGGGCTGGAGCCGGTAAGTCGTCGTTGCCTTCGCGCTCAGACCGATGAACTGGATAGGAAAAGTGGTGGGCGGAGCGCTCGGTTTCCTGGCCGCGGGCCCCGTTGGATCGCTCGTCGGCGCAGTACTGGGTCATCAGTTCGATCAGGGGCTTGGATCGGCCACCCTGCGTGAGGGTCTGGCCGGTGCGTCGAACGCGCAGGCGCTATTCTTTGCGACGACGTTCGAAGTCATGGGACACATCGCGAAGTCGGACGGGCGTGTCAGCGAAGACGAGATTCGCGTAGCGCGTCGGATCATGCACTCGATGCAGCTGAAGCCAGGGGCGGTACGCGCCGCAATTGAGCGTTTCACAGCCGGCAAGACGGGCAATTACCCGCTGCAGAGCCGTCTGGCGGAACTGGCCAGGGCGACGCGCGGACAGCACGATATCGCGCGCGCGTTCATCAGTATTCAACTACAGGCGGCGATCGGTGCGGGGCCGTTCACGGCGCAAAAGCGGCAACTGCTGTGGACTGCGGCACAGTCGCTGGGCATCGGAAGGGTCGAGTTTGCGCAGCTCGAGTCCGAACTGCGGGAGCTCGGCGGTGACTCAGGCATGTCGCTGGAAGCTGCCTACCGGGCGCTCGGCATCGATGCGTCGGTATCGGATGACGCAGTAAAGAAGGCTTATCGGCGACTGATGAACAAGCATCATCCGGACAAGCTGATTGCCAACGGCCTGCCGGAATCGATGGTCGAAGTGGCCGAAGCGAAGACGCACGAAGTGCGCACTGCATACGACCGAATCAGGGAATCGCGCGGTATGCGCTGACCGGGACGTCGAGTCCCGGTCAGCACACGATGTTTCGCTGGCTCAGGCGTGGCGGCGCAGCGGTTGCTGCGGACGCGGCTGAGGGCGAGGCGGATCGCGCCGCGCGTTATAGACGACGATCGTCTTTCCGCTTGCACTCACGAGGCCCTGCTCTTCGAGCACCTTCAACACGCGGCCGGCCATTTCACGAGAGCAGCCGACCAGGCGCGAAAGCTCCTGACGCGAGACCTTGATCTGCATACCGTCGGGATGCGTCATCGCATCGGGTTCCTTGCACAAATCCATGATGGCGTGTGCAACTCGGCCAGTCACGTCTACGAACGCCAGGTCGCCAAGTTTACGGTTGGTGCGATCGAGCCGCGTTGCCAGCTGCGTCGCGAGCTCGAAAACGATGCCAGGGCTCTCTGAGGCGATCTGCCGAAAGCGTGGATAGGTCATTTCGGCGATTTCGCTCTCCGTGCGCGTCCTGACCCAGGCGCTGCGAGTCGGCTGTTCGTAGAACAGGCCCATCTCGCCAAAGAACTGGCCCTTGTTGAGGTAGGCGAGCACCATCTCATTGCCGTCTTCGTCCTCAATCATGACTTCGACAGAGCCATCGACGATGTAATAAAGCACGTCCGGCAGGTCACCGGCGTGAATGACGACGGTCTTCGCGGGAATCGTTCGTGAGCGGCAATAGCTCAGGAATCGATTGATCGCTGGATAGTCCGTCAAAGGTCTAAGGGCTTCTTCCATTTCTGTGGCTCCCGTTTAACGTAATGGGATATGTAATCAATTGCGTGAAGGCTGACAAGACAGTAGTGCATCAAGTTGTGACAGGTGTCACAGGACTTGTGCAATGTGTCGCAAAACGGAGCCACCCAGGTGCATCAAACGACGCCCGATTTCCGGAACCGGTTCGGCTCCCTGGGCGCGAGCCTCGGCGCCATGGCGCGCTTCATCGGCAGTCATTTCCTGAAGAATTTCGCGGCTGCGGGCATCTGCCTTCGGCATGCGCTGTAGATGATCGTCGAGATGAGCTTCGACCTGCGCTTCAGTTTCTTCGATGAACCCGAAGCTGCGTCGATCGCCGGCCGCTGCGGCAGCAGCGCCGATGCAGAAACTACCGACATACCACAGCGGCGTAAGACGGCTCGGTTTGCCGCCGAGTTCGATGATGCGTTGAGCGCACCACGCGAGATGATCGTATTCTTCTTCGGCCGCAGCGAGCAGGTGTCGCCTGGTTTTTTCTTCGCGGGCAAAAACAGCCTGCCCGTTATACAGTGCCTGCGCTGCGACTTCACCGGCGTGATTGACGCGCATGAGTCGAATGCTCAGTCTGCGCGCCTCGGGATCCATCTGCGAGTCGGCGCAGACCGGCGTTGCGACAGGAGAGGGCCTGTGCGGCGATGCTTCGGCGAAACACGTACGCATACCCTCCGCCGCACCGGCTATCAGTCTTTCGAGCGGGCTTTCGCGCTTCAGCATGCTGGAATTATAACTGCTGTAAATGCGGTCCACTGTCGCTATCATTGCGCCCGAAATTCTTTTGGAGCTGAAAAAAGTGGCTATTTTTCGCGTGATTTTGGTGCTGGCGATTGCGGCGACGGGAACGGCTGTCGCCCAGGAGGAGGAAGGCGAAGAACGTGATCCGTTCGAGGGTTCAGCTTCTCTCGGTTACCTGTCAACGAGTGGCAATACCGACAGCGAAAACGTCAACGCCGCATTTTCTCTCAAGTGGCAGCCCTCGCTGTGGAGCCACGAATTCAATGTTTCCGCGATCAACGCCCAGACGAGTGGAGTGACGACGGCAGAAGCCAGATTTGCGGACTATATCGCCCGGCGTGACTTCGGCGAGAAGAGCTATCTGTTCGCCTCAGCCGACTGGGAAAGCGACAGATTCTCGGCGTATGACAATCAGTTGACCGAGACAGTCGGCTATGGTCGCCACCTCATCGCCACCGATAGACATACGCTCGACGCCGAAATCGGTGCCGGCGCGCGGCAGGCCGAGTTGCGCAGCGGCCTCGACCAGGACGAGTCGATCGCCCGCGGCGCGCTGGATTACGCCTGGCAGATCAGTGAGACGGCCGAGTTCGGCCAGAGCCTGATCATCGAAAGCGGCTCTT
>JASFSB010000175.1:0-5376 GCA_050114615.1 Gammaproteobacteria bacterium | reverse complement strand
GACGCCGTCCGGCAGCGTGACCTCCAGACCGATGTGAGCGGCAAACGCCATCTCGGCCAGCGTGACGAACCAGCCGCCGTCAGAGCGATCGTGATACGCGAGGATCATGTCGGCGTCACGCAGCTCCCTTTGAGCTGCGAAGAAACCGACGATCGCGGCGCTGTCCACATCCGGCGACTCGCCGCCGAATTCACCAAAACACTGCGCCAGAGTCGATCCACCGGTTCGCATCGAACCGGCAGACAGATCCACCGCGAGTACGACGGTTGCTGCACCGTCTGCGGGACGTTCGAGCATCGGAGTCAGCGTACGGCGCACGTCGCCGACGGGCGCGAATGCAGAAACGATCAGACTGACGGGCGCGGTCACGGATTTATCGCCGGTGGCGTCCTGCCATGTGGTTCGCATCGACAGCGAATCCTTACCGACCGGAATGGCAATGCCCAACGCCGGACACAGCTCTTCGCCGATGGCCTCGACCATGCTGAACAGCGACCGGTCGTCATTGGCGTAGCCCGCTGCAGCCATCCAGTTCGCGGACAGGCGAATGTCGGGCAGCGCACGCACGTCGGCCGCAAGTATGTTCAGTACCGCTTCGGCAACGGCCAGGCGCGCGGACGCCGGCGCATTGCCAACGGCAACCGGTGTGCGTTCGCCCATTGCCATCGCCTCACCGGTAAAACCGCGATATCCGCCGGCCGTGACGGCGACATCACTGACCGGGACCTGCCACGGACCGATCAGCTGATCCCGGCAGACGAGGCCGCCAACGCTGCGATCACCGATATGAATGAGAAACGACTTATCGGCCACCGCCGGGAACCCCAGCACGAGCTTCGCGCACTCCGCCAGATTTTTCGTCGGCGATTGCCATCTTTCGGGCTTCACGAGCTGCGTATCCGCCGTTCGCGTCATACGCGGCGCCTTGCCGAACAGCACATCCATCGGCATCGCGACCGGCCAGTCGTCGTGCTCGGCATCGTAAACGCGCAACACTTCGTCCGGCGTGAGCTCACCGATCACCGCAAACGGACAGCGTTCGCGTTCACACAAAGCCGCGAATCGTCCGACGTTGCGGGCTTCGATCGACAGCATGTAGCGCTCCTGCGCCTCGTTGCACCAGATTTCCATCGGACTCATGCCGGGCTCATCGCTCGGAACGTCGCGTAAGGCAATCGACGCACCGGTGCGGCTGTGATCGACGATTTCCGGCACGGCATTGGACAAGCCGCCGGCGCCGACGTCATGAATCGCTGCGATCGGATTGTCGTCGCCGAGTGCACAACAAGCGTCGATCACTTCCTGAGCACGGCGCTGCATCTCCGGGTTGCCGCGCTGAACGGATGCGAAGTCGAGCTCTTCCTCAGCCGTACCGCTGCCCAGCGAGGACGCCGCGCCGCCGCCCAGACCGATCAGCATCGCGGGACCGCCGAGTACGACGAGTTTCGCGCCCGCACCGGGCGTTTGCTTCTCGGCATGCCGTTCACGAATGTTACCGAGTCCGCCGGCGATCATGATCGGCTTGTGATAGCCGCGCCATTCAGCGCCGTCCTTCAGCAAACAGGTGCGGAAGTAGCCGGCGATGTTGGGTCGGCCAAACTCGTTGTTGAACTGTGCAGCACCAATCGGTGCCTCGAGCATGATGTCGAGTGGCGTTGCGAGCCGGCTCGAGTGACCCGGCGTTGCGACTTCCCAGGGCTGCTCCCAGGAGGGAATCTCGAGGTGCGATACCGTGAAGCCGACAAGCCCGGCCTTCGGCTTTGCGCCGCGTCCGGTCGCGCCTTCATCGCGGATTTCGCCACCAGCCCCGGTCGCTGCACCGGGGTGCGGCGAAATCGCTGTAGGGTGATTGTGCGTTTCAACCTTCATGACGAGATGAGCCGGTTCTTCGACCCATTGATAGACGCCGGTCGATACGTCCGGCATCAGCCACGGCGTCACCGCGCCTTTGACGACCGCCGCATTGTCCTTGTATGCAGAGATCACGCCGTCGGGTGACTTTGCGTGTGTGTTGCGAATCATCTGAAAGAGGCTTTTAGGCGCCGGCTCGCCGTCGATGATCCAGTCCGCATTGAACACCTTGTGGCGGCAATGCTCCGAGTTCGCCTGCGCAAACATCATCAGCTCGACATCGGTCGGATCGCGCTGCAGCTCGGCAAACCGATCGACCAGATAATCGATTTCGTCGCCCGACAAAGCGAGTCCGAGTTCCGCGTTGGCTCTTTCGAGCGCCGACCTGCCGCCCTTGCCGATTTCGATCAGTTGCAGCTCCGGCGCAATGTGTTCACCGAACAACAGCCGCTCGTCGGGAAAATCACTGAGGCAGGTTTCAGTCATCCGATCGTGCAGCATTGGGATGATGACTTCGAGCTCGTCGCTCAGCAGCTCTCGGTCGGTCGCGATCTCGAAGACCTTGCCACGTTCGATTCGCTGCACCGGCAGCCCGCAGATGTGAGCGATGTCGGTCGCTTTCGATGCCCATGGCGAAATCGTTCCGATGCGCGGGACGACATGCAGCCGCAATCCCTGCAGACGGGGGATGTCGTCGGTACCGTAGGTCAGGATCGACTGTAGCGCCTTGAATTCCGAGCGCTCCAGACCGCGCTCGATATGGACGAAGTGTTCGTAATGGGCGCAGACGTCCGTGACTGCCTTGACCTGCGAATGCAGCTGCTGACGCAGTTTCTCGAGGCGGAACGCAGTCTCGGCCGCGGGACCGGCCAAGTGCAACATCGTCATGAGTGGATCAGGTTCACGGGCGTCGGATCGTAGCGCGATGATACCGGAACGACCCGGGTCTAAACAGGCCGGGCCTGATGTATCACGACAGCTCGAACCAGTCGGTGGGCACTCCCTGGGTCGCCTGCCAGAAATCGAATGCAGCGCGATCGCGCACTTCGGCGACCGATGTCGCGACATTCGCCGGGGAATTGTTCTGCTGACTCATATGCAGAGCCACGACCCAGCGCAGGCGCGAATGATCGAGTTTATCGACGAGATCCGCCGCCTGTTCGTTGTTGAGGTGGCCGAAATCGGATCCGACACGCGCCTTCAGATGGTTCGGATAAGGACCGCTGGTCAGCGAGTCGAGATCATGATTAAACTCGACAGCCAGCGCGTCGACGCTCCCGAGCGTTTGTGTGATGTGCGCTGAAACGTGACCGGTGTCCGTGAGAATCCCGAGCGTGAGCCCGGCCGACTCGAAACGATATTGAACGGGCTCGCGGGCATCATGCGGGACAGGAAACGGATGAACGCGCATGTTGCCGATCGAAAACTCCGCCCCGTAGTGCACGACGCGGTGATCGCTGATATTTGACAGTGACCGCGCGGTTCCATGCGTTGCCCAGACCGGGCACTGCACACGCCGCAGCAATGGCGTCAACCCGCTGATGTGATCGCTGTGCTCGTGCGTGATCAATACCGCGTCGATGTCTTCCGGCGATCGTCCGGCCGCGCCGAGCCGGTCTTCGAGCGTGCGGACCGTCAGTCCGCAGTCGATCAGAACCAGCGTGTCAGCCGACTCCACGAGCAACGCGTTGCCTCGGCTGCCGCTGGCGAGCGAACAAAACCGGAGACTCACTGAGGCAGCTAACCGGATCTACTTGCCGTTGCCGCCGGAGTCACCGCCGGGCGGCGCATACATCGGCATCGGAAACTGAGCGACGTTGCTTCCTTCCACGTTGGTCACTTTACTCGCACCCTGCTTTTCGACTTCGTCGATGCGCACGACTGAGTGCAGCGGGATGTACGTACGTTTGACGCCTGAGAATTCAGTCTGAATGCGCTCTTCCGAGGGATCGACGACAACGCTGGAACGTGCTCCGAAAACGAGCTCCTCGACTTCGATAAAGCCGAACAGGTTGCCGTGGCTCACATTCCTGGCATAGACCTCGTACACCTTTCCCTGATTGAGAAACATAACCTTGTAAAGAGGCTTGGCTGACATAGAAAATGTTCGTTCGCAATCCGGCAGATGACAGCTTAGCACAGGCGTCCACCCGCCCTGTACTCAGGCACGCCTCAGCACGAAAGTTTGCTGAGACGTGGGTCACACTCCGACGTTGCGGAAGTGGGCTTGACGATACAGCCCGCTATACTCGATTTGAGAAACCAGAACAGGCAGTTACACACGGATGGGCTTACGCCTGGAAATAATCAGCCAGCAGCGCCAGAGCCTCGGCGAGATTGGCGTAAAAGACTTCGGCCAGGACGGCGGCACGATCGGACGATCGCTGTCGAACGACTGGGCCCTGCCTGATCGAAACAGATTTCTTTCGGCAAAGCATGCTTCGATCGATTATCGATCTGGCAGTTACTACATCATCGACACCTCGACCAACGGTGTATTCGTCAACGAAGCCGAGCAACCCGTCGGCAGAGGCAATCCGCAGCGGCTGTTCGACGGCGATCGAATTCGAATCGGCGAGTATCTGATACTGACGAAGATCGAGGTCGAGGAAGGCACCGTCGATGCGCTGACGCTCGATCGCAGCCACATAGACCCGGTTGACGCGGCACAGCGTGTGTCTGCGCCGGAAACAACGGGTGTCGACCTGCTGGATGAGCACGTCATGACGGGTGTCGGGCTCGAAATGAAGATCGCCGACACCGGTCAGTCTCACAAGCCCGGCCAGGATACGAGCATTTCGGCGCAGCTGCGCGCGATCACCGAGGTTGCCGAACCACCGTCGCATACCCGGTCATTGCTGCTGGACGAGGACTCCGGCGTCACGCCGCCATCGCGACCGGCAGCTCCCTCGCCACCGCGCATTTCGCAGCTTGCCACGCAGGGCAGCACACAGCCTCTGAATCGGTCGGCATCCCGGCAGGCGACGCCCGGAAATTCTGCTGCCGCGCCGCCGGTCAGGCCTGTTCCGAATCGGCCTGCGCCCGCGACCGGACCGCCGCAGCCGACGCCGATTCGCTCGCAGCCTGCACCGCAGGCCGCGGCGCCGTCTGCACCGGCCGATCGCCGCCAGGCGCCGCGGCCGATCGCCCATGGATCTCGCAGCATTGACGATTCGGGCATCGAGAAACCGCTTTCGGCATTCTTCCGCGGCGCAGGACTCAAGAGTCGCGATATGAACGAACAGGAACGCAACGCAATGTTGTTCCTGCTCGGCCAGCTCGTCCGCGAACTGATGACCGGCGTGACCGAGAGTCTGCATCTGCGCGCTCAGCAGAAGAGTCAGCTCAGACTTGCGAACACCACCATCCAGAAGAAAGACAATAATCCACTCAAGTTCTCAGCCGGGACGAGCGAAGCGCTGACAAACGTATTGTTCCGCACGTCGCGTGAATACATGGGTCCGGTAGAAGCCGTGCGTGATGCATTCGCTGATATCAATGTGCACCAGCAGAATCTTCTCAAGG
>JASFSB010000174.1:0-5394 GCA_050114615.1 Gammaproteobacteria bacterium | reverse complement strand
CGCGCGTCGAGCAAACTCGCATCCACTGGCCGTTTTTTCGTGATCGCAGAGTCGATGCCTACCACGACATCACTCGGCGTTACATCGATGCCGAATGAGGCCAGGGGTTACCTGCGAGTCTATGGTGCCCGGCAAAACAATCTGAAGAACGTCGATCTCGAGCTTCCGCTCGGAGAATTCGTCGTCATCACCGGGCCGAGCGGTTCCGGAAAATCCTCGCTTGCGTTCGATACGGTATACGCCGAAGGCCAGCGGCGTTACGTAGAGACGTTTTCCGCGTACGCGCGGCAGTTTCTCGATCGTATGGACAAGCCGAAGGTCGATCGTATCGAGGGTATGTTGCCCGCCATCGCAATCGATCAGGCCAATCCTGTGAGGACGTCCCGCTCCACGGTCGGCACCATGACCGAGCTCAACGATCACCTTAAGTTACTGTTCGCTCGCGTCGCGATTCTCTATTGCCGGTCCTGCAACGAGAGAATCGAGAGTGACGACCCCGACTCCGTATTCGCGCGAGTGAATGCACGTGCGGACGATGCGGCGCTCGTTGATCCGCGCATGGTCGTATCGTTCGATATAGCGGTGCCGGAAAATTTCACGCGTGAGGAAATCGAGGCCTACCTGTCGAGGCAGGGCTATACGCGTGTCGAAGAACGCTCGGCACAGGTCCTGAACGTCGTGCAGGATCGCATGCGTTTGACGGACTCGAACAAGGGACGCGCGATCGAGGCCATCGAGGCGGCGTTTCGCGTGGGGCGCGGCCGGCTCAGGGTCGAGGTAGAGGGACTGGGCGAGCTGGCTTTTTCCTCAAGACTGCACTGCGCGCGCTGTGACATCGAGTATTCGAAGCCGGTGCCCAATAGCTTTTCGTTCAATTCTCCGGTCGGGGCATGCGAAACCTGCCGGGGGTTCGGGCGAACGATGGGTATCGACTACGACCTCGTCATCCCGGATCACAGCCTGAGCCTGTCCGCTGGCGTCATCAGGCCGTTTCAAAGCAAGACGTATCGAAAGTATCAAACCGAAATGCTCCGATATGCGAGTGCCCGGGGTATCGATACGACCATACCCTGGCGCCGCCTCGCGGATGCGGACAGGGAATTCATCATCGAAGGTGAAGGGCCGCGCAGGCAGAAGAAGTGGTTTGGCCTGAAGCGATTTTTCGCATGGCTGGAGAGCAAGAGCTATCGCATGCACATTCGTGTATTGCTGTCGCGCTATCGATCGTACGACACGTGCAAGGCCTGTGCCGGGGCCCGCCTCAAGCCCGAATGGCTGCTTTGGCGCCTCGACGGGACTTCGCTCGATCGAACGCCACTGAATATTCACGATGTCATGCAGCTGCCATTGTCTGTGGCGGAGGATTACTTTGCGAATTTCGCCCCGCCTGCCGGTCTCGATGCTGCACTCGAACAGCTCCTCAGCGAGATTCGCGCTCGCCTGCGATACCTCAACGAGGTCGGCCTCGGCTACCTGACGCTCGACAGGCAGTCGCGCACGCTCAGCGGCGGCGAGGTGCAGCGTATCAATCTGACGACTGCGCTGGGTACTTCGCTCGTAAACACGTTGTTCGTACTCGATGAGCCGAGTATCGGTCTGCATCCGCGCGATGTCGATCGACTCGTGCGAGTCCTGAAGCGACTGCGTGACGCCGGAAATTCCCTGCTCGTCGTCGAACATGACGCACAAATCATGCTCAACGCCGATCGAATCGTCGACATTGGTCCCGGTCCCGGGCATCGCGGCGGCGAGATCGTGTTCAGCGGCACGCCGCGAGCGCTGCTGCGGCGCAAACGGAGTCTGACCGCGCAGTATCTCGCTCGGTCCGACGGCGTTTACGATGCCAGGCGCGGTAAGCCATCCAGGCCGGCCGTGCAATGCATCGGGCTGGAAGGAGCGAGCGGGCATAATCTCAAGGATATCGATGTCGAATTCCCGCTCAATCGTCTGGTGGTCGTGACCGGCGTCAGCGGGTCCGGTAAGTCGACACTCGTACACGACACGTTATTCCGCGCCATTGTTCGCCACATGGGGCGCGGCGGTGATGCTCCGGGACCTTATCGCAAGCTCAAAGGCGCGGCTCGCATCGCCGATGTCGTCATGGTCGATCAATCTCCGATCGGTAAGACCACGCGCTCCAATCCCGTGAGCTTCGTCGGCGCGTTCGAGGCGATTCGGAAGGTCTACGCAGCCGAACCACTTGCCCGGGAACGTGGTTATACGGCAGGCAGCTTCAGCTTCAACACGGGCAAGGGCCGTTGTCCGACGTGCTCAGGCAATGGCTTCGAGCGAATCGAGATGCAGTTTCTCAGCGACGTTTATCTCCGCTGTACGGCCTGCAACGGGACGCGCTATCGCGACGAGCTGCTCGAGGTGCGTCACGCCCCACGCCGCGACATCGAGCCGAAGAATATCGCCGAAGTCCTCGAACTCACTGCTGCAGAAGCACTCGAGTTCTTCGCGGGCAACCGCGAGATCGAAACGCGACTCGCGCCGCTGATCGCCGTTGGGCTCGATTACATGCCGCTCGGTCAGCCGATTCCCACGCTCTCCGGCGGCGAAGCGCAGCGCCTGAAGCTCGCCGGATATATCGCAAACGCGCGCGCGCGCCGGCGCGGAGACAAGGAGAAGTTGCTGTTTCTGTTTGACGAACCGACGACAGGGCTGCATTTCGCGGATATCGAGACGCTGATCGAAGCGTTTCGCGAACTCATTGCGGCCGGGCACAGTCTCGTCGTCATCGAGCATAATCTCGACCTGATCCGTGCGGCCGACTGGCTGATCGATCTGGGCCCGGAGGGCGGTGCTGCAGGCGGAGAAATCGTCGCGACCGGCACCCCTGCTGAAGTCGCCAGGCGTGGAGTCGGACACACCGCGGCCGCGCTCAATGCGGCCTCTTATAAGCTGCCGAAGCGCTCTGCGCGCAGAGCCGGTAACGCGACGAACGCGATCGAAATCGTACATGCGCGCGAGCACAATCTGCGTAACGTCGATCTGTCGATCCCACGTGACTGCATGACAGTGATCACAGGCGTAAGCGGCAGCGGCAAGAGCACGATCGCGTTCGATATCGTGTTTGCGGAGGGTCAGCGCCGCTATCTCGAATCGCTCAATGCCTATGCGAGACAGTTCGCCGCGCCAGCAGCACGAGCAGAAGTCGATGCCGTGCGCGGCATTCCGCCGACGGTGGCAATCGAGCAACGCACGAGCCGGGGCGGCCGCAAGAGCACCGTTGCGACGGTCACTGAGATCTACCACTACATCAGGCTGCTCTTCGTCAAGCTCGGCGTGCAGTATTGTCCGGACTGCAATGTTGCAATTGATGTGCAGCAGGTCGAGGAGATCGTCGCCGACATCGTGCGACGGTATCGCGGTAAGCGGGTTGTGCTGCTGAGCCCGCTCGTTATCGCCCGTAAAGGCTACTACACCGATCTGGCGCTGTGGGCGGGCCGCAAGGGCTACGAGAGCCTGCTCGTCGACGGTGAGTTCATCGAAACCCGCCAGTGGCCTCGGCTTGACCGCTTCCGCGAGCATGACATCGACCTGCCGGTCGCGACCCTTCGGGTCCGGCCAGGCATCGCAGAGCAGCTCGAGGCGCAGCTGGGCACCGCACTGGGCTTCGGCAGCGGCATGGTGCGCGTAGCCGTACTGCGCGGCGATTCGGTTGCAGGTTCGCGTTTGTATTCGACACAGCGATCCTGCCCGCACTGTGCGCGCAGCTTCGAGCCGCTCGATCCGCGTCTGTTCTCGTTCAACTCGAAGCGCGGATGGTGTCCCGGCTGCCTCGGCACGGGTCAGGAGATCGACCAGTTCGGTGAAGAAGACACGGGAGAGGAGGTGCGCTGGCTCGAAGCGGAGTCGACCGCCATAGATCCGGTTTGTCGCGTCTGTGCGGGTCAGCGCCTGCGTCCTGAGGCTGCCAGCGTGCGCTTCCAGGGCATCACGATCGGAGAGTTGACGGCGCAATCGATCACGGCGGCACGGCGCTGGTTCGGGCGGCTCAGGCTCGATTCGCGATCGCGTGAAATCGCGGCGGACATATTGCCGGAGCTGGCGAGCCGTCTGGGTTTTCTCGAGTCAGTGGGTTTGAGCTATCTGACGCTCGATCGGGCGGCACCGACACTGAGCGGGGGTGAAGCGCAACGCATTCGTCTCGCCGCTCAGCTCGGCTCGAACCTTCGTGGCGTCTGCTACGTACTCGATGAGCCGACGATCGGTCTGCATGCGCGCGACAACGCGTTATTGCTCGACACGCTCGCCACCCTGTCTTCCCGAGGCAATACGGTACTCGTGGTCGAGCATGATGCAGATACGATTCGTCGTGCCGATCACATCATCGACGTCGGGCCGGGTGCCGGGCGCAATGGCGGGGAGATCGTCCTCACCGGTTCTCTGGACAAGCTGGTCCGGTCGAAGAAATCGCTGACAGGACAGGCGCTGCGCCAGCCGCCCAGACACCCGATTTTCGAGCGGCGCGCGCGCGATCGGGAACGAAATCTCAGCATTGTGCAGGCCCGGCGTAACAATTTGTGCAAACTCGACGTCGATATCCCGCTGGGTATTTTCGTAGCGGTTTCGGGCGTCAGCGGGAGTGGCAAGAGCAGCCTCGTTCGCGGCGTCGTGTTCGAGAATCTCGCACAACGCGTCGGGCAACGCGGGCGCCGCCGGCAGAAACCGCCATGGCAGGGGTGTGCTTCCATTATCGGCTGGGAACAACTTGAACGGCTCATCGAGGTCGATCAGGCACCGATCGGCAAGACGCCGCGATCGTGTCCGGCAACCTACGTCGGCATCTGGAACGAAATCCGCAATCTGTTCGCGGAGACGACCGAATCGCGGCTGCGAGGCTACACGGCGGCAAGATTTTCGTTCAATGTGGCCGGCGGGCGCTGCGATCTGTGTGAAGGTCAGGGAGTGCGGCGGCTGTCGATGAGTTTTCTGGCCGATGTCGCAGTAACCTGCGAACGCTGCGGTGGCCAGCGCTTTTCGAGTGAAACGCTGGAAGTGCAGTTTCGCGGACGTACGATCGCTGACATCCTGAATATGAGCGTCAGCGAAGCAGTCGAATTCTTTTCCGCGCATCGAAAGATTCATCGTGCACTGAGCCTTCTGGACGACGTGGGTCTGGGGTATCTGAGCCTCGGACAGCAAAGCCCGACGCTCTCAGGCGGAGAGGCGCAGCGTCTCAAGCTCGTCACCGAGCTCGCCCGTGGCAGCAGCGCAGCAAACAGCCTGTATGTGCTCGATGAGCCGACAATCGGTTTGCATATCGCCGACGTCGAGAAGCTCCTGCGTGTGATTCGGCGACTTGTGGATGCAGGAAACTCGGTGATCGTCATCGAGCACAACCTCGACGTACTCGCCGAAGCAGACTGGCTGATCGACCTGGGTCCC
>JASFSB010000173.1:0-5399 GCA_050114615.1 Gammaproteobacteria bacterium | reverse complement strand
TGTCATCAAATCGGCGGTTGCTCCTGCGTTGCTGTCAGGCTCGGGCCTGCTGCTCGGGTTCCCAGCCCTGTCCCAGGTACTGTTCAGTCAGCTACCCGCGCCTGCGCCTGTCACGAACGCGCGTGAAGCCGCACCGATAGATTTGACAGGAACCTGGGTGTCGATCGTTACGGAAAGCTGGCGTTTTCGCATGGTGCCACCCGTAGTCGGCGATTTTCAGGGAGTCCCGATTACCGAATTGGCGTTCAAGACGGCAGGTGAATGGGACCCGCAACAGGACGAAGCGGCGGGGCTGGCCTGCAGGTCTTACGGAGCGGCAGCGATCATGCGCGTTCCCGGACGCATAAGAATTTCCTGGGTGGATGACAATCAACTCAAGGTGGAGATCGATGCGGGCACGCAAACCCGGTTCATTCATTTTGGCAACACGCACGACGATGCGCCTGCCGAAAGAACCTGGCAGGGATACTCAGTCGGGGAATGGGTCAACGTGAATCCTGCCAACGGCACATTGAAAGTGACCACCGGGAACATGTTGTCAGGTTATCTTCGCAAGAACGGCCTGCCTTACAGTGAAGACGCAGTAATGACGGAATACTGGAATCTTCATGAGATCAGCGGCGAGCCATGGATTGTGGTGACGACCGAAATTGTCGATCCGCTGTATCTGTCGGAACCGTACTACACCAGCCCGAATTTCAGACGCGAGCCGAACGACAGGAAATGGAATCCTACGGAATGCGACGTTCTTTGGTAGAGATGGAGTTGGCTGTGATCGACAACGCGACAAGAACACTTGTGACGGCTCGGCTATTGGCTTTCTTCCTTTGCCTTCCTTTCTTCGCCAATGCTCAGACAGACCTGAGCGGGAGCTGGATCCAGCATACGCATGAAGACTGGCAGGAGCAGGCTGACGGCCCGCACCTTGTCGATTTTCTTGGGCTGCCACTGAATAAAGAAGGCCGGATGCGCGGGCTGGCATTCTCCAGCTCTCTGATCAATCTGCCGGAGCGGCAATGTCTTTACTACGCGCCGCATTACCTGATGGGCGGGCTGTTTGGCATGGCCATCTGGCAGGAAGCCGATCCTGTCAGCGGCGACATTACGGCCTGGCATATCGGTCCGACGCTGGATCGTGGACATCATGTGATTTACATGGACGGACGGGATCGACCCACAGATCTCGAAGCGCATCTAATCGGAGGCTTTGCTCTCGGTGAATGGCAGGGCAATACCTTAAAGGCGGTCTTCACTGATTTTCGGGAAGGCTACATCAGGCGTAACGGCGCGCCCAGCAGCGATCGGGCAACCTTCACGATGTGGCTGACCCGCAACGGAAATATTCTGACGCTCGTCGGCGAGGTTGATGATCCTGTATATCTCGAGGAACCGTTGGTGCAAAGCCGCGTTTTTACCTTAGACGAAGGAAACGCGAGCTATGTCAACCCAACCAGCCTGCCGTGCTTCCCCGCAGTCGAAGTGCCGAGCCTGGATGGCTCAGGGCAGGTGCCGCACTATCTGCCGGGACAGAATCCTTTTCTCACTGAGTTCGCAGACACTTATGGGCTTGAATTGGAAACGGTTCTCGGCGGTGCAGAAACCATGTACCCCGAGTACCGTGAACAGATCAGAGATACATACAGACACCCCCAGACGTGCGGCGCGTTTTGTTGCTCCTGGTCCTTCATGGGTTTCAATGGCATACCCGGCTGTGTGAGGTAAGCCAGGCGGCGAAGCAGGCTGCCTTGCCCGGCTGAGACTGCCCGAATCTGCAAACAGTGCTCCAGGCAAATCCCTTGGGAAACGATCGGCGACAGCTGCGCCACGCGCTGTTCGCTACATCGCTCGTGCAGGTACTCGTCACCGGTTTTGCGCTGGCATTGACTCCAATTGCGCCGCGCGCGGCGCTGGATTTCGGCGTCGACGCACACCTGATCGGCTTTCAGATCAGTCTGATTTACTTCGCCGGCGCTTTCGGTTCAGCCGCGGCCGGCACACTGCTGCATCGTTACGGCGCCATTCGTGTCGAGCAGCTTGCACTCGGCCTGCTGAGTGTCGGCATCTGCCTGCTCGCCACGGCCAACCTGACCGCGGCTGTATTCGCCTCGCTGTTGATGGGAATTTCCAATGGCATCCAGAATCCCGCATCCGCCCAGATTCTGGGCCGTGTTTCGCCGCCGCATCGCCGCAACGTCGTCTTCTCTGTGAAGCAGGCCGGCGTGCCTGTCGGTGCCGCTCTCGCAAGCGTAGGTTTTCCTTTGCTGGACGCGTCCATCGGCTGGCGCGCCGGGTTCGTGCTCGTCGCGATCGGGCCGCTGCTGCTGATGGGACATCTCGGGCGCTCATATGATCGCGAACTGCGGAGCGACCTGGCGGCGCGGACTTTTGTGCGCGGCCTCCTCGAGGATCAGCGACTCGTTTGGCGTCGCGCCGAGATCCGAGTGCTGGCGCTCCTTGGACTCGTGTACTCGGCCGCGCAATTGTCGCTGTCGGCGTTTGCCGTGCTCCTGCTCGTCGAAGAAGGCGGCTGGTCTCTGATCGCAGCGGCCGGCGTCGCAGGCGTCATGCAATTGTCCGGCGCAATCGGCAGAGTCTTCTGGGGCTGGCTCGCGGACCGCACCGGTTCGGGCTTCGCCATACTGGCGTTCATCGGTCTCGGGAGCACCACCGGCATGCTCGTGCTGCCCTGGATCGGCGATATGGCCGCCGCCGCCCAGGTTGCTGTGTTTTGCATGATGGGACTGTGCCTGTCGGGGTGGAACGGGGTCATGATTGCCGAGGTCGCGCACCACAGCGAGCCGTCAATGGCCGGACGCGCGGTCGGCGGTGCACTGGTCTATGTCTTCCTCGGCGTGACGATCGGACCTTCCAGCTTTGCCCTCGCCTTCGAGCGCATCGGCCAATATGGAATGACGTTCGCCGTGATCGGCGCGGCGACGGCGGCCGGCTGCCTTGCCGCGACTGCAATGGCAGCGCGTCGGTCAGCGCTCGCGAAGAAACCGGGCGCGTAAACACCGCCGCGACGGCGCTCGAAAAAAGGTTCCGGCGCAACGGCTGCCGATGCGACCCGCTCCTCGGGCTGATCCCAAAGCGGCGAGAACGCATCGCGAAAACGCCGGAGGGCCTGAAAATATTCGGACAACTTCGTGTATCGCGCGAATCGCGCAATGACTGTATCGCATCTATAATCCTAATGGAAACGCTTAGCAACCATTGCGAGCCTGATCAGCGAACCGACAATTTGTACGGACACGTTTTGCGGATATCGAAACATGCCAGAGCAGGTACATGAGATTTCATGCTCGTTCGACAGCACGATGAAGTACCTGGCGCCGATGACTGAGACGCCGTTTGCAGGGGTCATTGAAAGCCGAACGTTTGCTTTCATCAAGGCATGACGCAGACACTCGAAGGCCTGCGTGTCATCGAGGCATCAGCATTTGTCGCGGCACCATACGCGGGCCTGCTGCTCGGACAGATGGGCGCCGATGTCATCCGCATTGATCCGGTCGGCGGCGGCCTCGACTACCGGCGCTGGCCGGTCACCGAAAGCGGCCGCAGCCTTTACTGGGCGGGGCTCAACAAGGGCAAACGCTCCATCATGATCAATGTGCGCACTGCCGAAGGCCGGGAAATTGCGCAGTCGCTGATGACGCTGCCCGGCGAGGATGCAGGGCTCGTAATTACAAACCTCGCAGCGCGCGGCTGGCTCGACTACGAATCGCTGTGCCTGCTCCGCGAAGATCTGATCATGGTGAACGTCGTTGGAAATCGCGATGGCAGCGTCGCCGTCGACTACACCGTGAACGCAGCAACCGGTTTCCCCTTTGTGACCGGACCCGCCGACTTCGAGGGTCCGATCAATCACGTCATGCCCGTATGGGACGTTGTCGCCGCGTATTCGATCGTGCAGGCCCTGCTCGGCGCAGAACGATTTCGACGTAAGACAGGCAAGGGACAATTTGCGCAGTTTGCGCTCTCGGATACCGCCTTCGCCGCCCTGAGCCATCTCGGTTACATCGCTGAGGCACAGATCAACCATATCGAACGCCCCCGAACAGGCAATGACGTCTACGGCAGTTACGGCCGGGACTTCGAAACGGCAGACGGGAAGCGCGTCATGATCACGGCCGTCACCGTTCGTCACTGGAATGCGATTCTCGAAGCGACCGGCACCGCCGCGGCCATGCAGGCCCTCGAGGCGAGCCAGGGCATCGACCTGCGAAACGAAGAGGCCCGCTATGCAGCGCGCACAGCCATCGCTGCAATCCTCGAGCCATGGTTTCGGCAGCACAGTCTCGAAGAGGTCCGTGCAGCGCTGGACTCAGCCGGTGCGTGCTGGGGCCCGTATCAGCGTATCACCGAGGCAATCGATGAAGATGCCAGGGTATCGACACGCAATCCGACATTCGATGAGATCGACCAGCCCGGCGTGGGCAAACACCTTGCGGCGGGCAGCATTATCGATTCCTCTGCGACACCGCGTGCACGCGTGCAGCCGGCACCGGTCCTCGGTCAGGATACCGATGCCGTGCTCAGCGAGCTGCTCGGAATCACGGCCGCGCGTATCGGCGAGCTTCACGATGCTGGCGTCGTGGCCGGCCCTCTGAAATAGCGCCGAGACGAGATCTGGTCTCAGACATCCGGGCTGCCGGTTCGCTCCGCAATGCGGGCGGCCGCAGCAGGCGTGCGCTGCGCCCGAATCGGCCCCTGGCTGTGTGGCCCCCGAAGAGAATCACTCCGCCGTCGCCTATCAAGCAATGGGCGTACCGACTGCAATGCTTACGCCGCTATTCGTCATTGCGCGTACGACCGGATGGGCTTCGCACTTGATCAGGTAACGCAAGGACGGAAAGATCATTCGGCCAGGCGCCAGCTACACCGGCCGGAACCGAGACAGTTCATTGCACTGGACGCGCGCAACTGAAGCAGTTTTCAAAATCTTACTCCGAGGCGAGTACCGTCATGAATTCTTCGACGGTGAGCGCATCCAGCTGGTCCGTCGGTTCGATCAGCGACAGTATGCGCTCCGCCTGTTCGGCACGGAAATGCGCGGCCACTGCGCGCTCGAACTTCTGCCTCAGCAGCGGAATCCCTTCTTTTCGCCGGCGCGGATGCCCGATGGGATAGTCGATGGCAACGCGCTGCGTTGATGTACCGTCGCTGAAGAACGCCTGCACTGCATTGCCGATGAATCGTTTATCCGGATCGTAATAGTCCGCCGTGAAAGACTCGTTCTCGGCAACTTCCATTTTGGCGCGCAGCGCGTCAACGCGCGGGTCGGACGCGACTTCATCCTCGTAATCCGCTGCTTCGAGTCGTCCGAAGATCAGCGCGATTGCGGTCATGTACTGGATGCAATGGTCACGATCGGCGGGATTCGCAAGCGGACCGGTCTT
>JASFSB010000172.1:0-5403 GCA_050114615.1 Gammaproteobacteria bacterium | reverse complement strand
AGTCCTCGAGGAAGTCCGCGGGCGGCTCGCGCGACTCGTTTTCGGAAGAATTGAAACCCCAGGCTTCGACGAGTCTGCCTACGCCCGGATCGAAAAGACCTTCGCTGCGCACGCTGTATTCGCGTGCGCGTACGAGCAAATCGACGAGTTCGGCCGATGCAGTGAACTCGTTGCTGGTTTTCAGGGCCTGATTCACACGACCCAGCTCGCCGTCGGCCCAGGCGTAGTAGTCGGTCCCGTACTGGTCGAGTAAATCGTCCACTCGTGCGTCGGGGCTTTCGGCCGTGTATCGCTCGGGCGCCGCGTAGATGATGTCGACCCAGGTACCCATGGCATACCGGCGCTGCTCGACCCAGCCGCCGCGGTCGGAGCAGCCGGCTGGTATGAGCGCGACCAGTACCGTCGCGGCGATGCATGCGGCGCTAATCGCCGAGATGTTGCTCGATCTTCGCAATGAGTTCATTGCCTATATCGAGTTCGAACTGCCGGTCGAGTTCCCTGATTCCGGTCGGGCTCGTTACGTTGATCTCGGTCAGATAATCGCCGATGACATCGAGTCCGGCGAACAGTACACCGCGCTCACGCAGGACGGGGCCCACCTGGTCGCAGATCCAGCGGTCGCGGTCGGTGAGCGCTCGGCCGACACCTTTCGCGCCCATGACCAGATTTCCGCGGTGCTCCCCGGCCGCCGGAATTCGCGCCAGCGCATATTCGACCGGTTCGCCGTCGATCAGCAAAATTCGCTTGTCACCGTCACTGATCTCCGGGATGAAGCGTTGCGCGATGATGTAGCGCCGGCCGTAGTCCGTCAGCGTTTCGATGACCACATTCGTATTCAGGTCACCCTTGTGCACGACGAAAATGGATCTGCCGCCCATGCCGTCGAGCGGCTTGTAGACGACCGATTCCTGAGCATCCAGAAATTCGCGTAACGCAACGTGTGAGCGGCTCAGCAGGGTCGGGGGTGTGCATTGCGGAAACCATGCGGTGAAGGCCTTTTCGTTGATTTCCCGCAGGCTCATCGGGCGGTTCACGACGAAAGCGCCGGCATCTTCGGCCCGCTGCAGGATGTAGGTCGTATGCACGAACTCCATATCGAACGGTGGATCCTTGCGCATCAGGATATAGTCGAGTTCGGCAAGCGGTCCGGACCAGGGCTCACCCGTCGAAAACCAGTCAGCGAGACTGTCAGCCACGGTGAGGAAACACCCTTCTCCGGCCGCTACCCCCTGATTTATAAAGAGATCTTTCTGCTGGAAGTAGACGATTCGATGACCGCGCGCCTGTGCGGCGAGCAGCATCGCCAGCGTCGAATCCTTCTTTGGTGAAATGTCCTCGATCGGGTCCATGACGACCCCCATCAGGGCAGGACTGTTCTTCATAAGATTTCTTCCGTGTTTTTGCGCCGAGGTTCGCAGATTGACGCCGGTGCGCAAAGCTACCATAACCCGGGTGTCGTGCTGTCGGTCCGGGCGTGCCCGCCTGCCTGGGACGGCGTGATGCCGATATGTAAAATGGCGCTAAAATCGGCGTTCCGTGTCCGTTGCGATGCGCAAAGCGGGCGCGGACAGCCGTCGAATCCTGGGAGGAGCCGCGTGTCCGGCAGCAATGCTTTGAGTCAGACGAATGTGCTGAGCGGGCTAAAAGTGCTCGTAATCGACGACAGTAAAACGATCCGCCGCACTGCCGAGACGCTGCTGGCGAAGGAAGGCTGCGAGGTGTTCACGGCCGAGGACGGCTTCGATGCACTCGCAAAGATTGCCGATCATCATCCGGATGTCATTTTCGTCGACATCATGATGCCGCGGCTCGACGGGTATCAGACATGCTCCCTGATCAAACATAATCAGGTGTTCAGGGACACGCCCGTCATCATGCTGTCGAGTAAGGACGGGTTGTTCGATCGGGCGCGAGGCCGGCTCGTCGGTTCGGAACAGTACCTGACGAAACCGTTCACGAAGGACGAACTGTTAAGCGCGATTCAGCGCTATGTGGCGAGTTAGCCGGAGGCGCAGCAAATGGCTCTGATTATGATTGTCGATGACTCGCCGACCGAGGTGCATGTGTTTCGCACCGCGCTCGAGAGCCATGGATACGATACGGTGGCGGCGAGTGACGGGCAGGAGTGTCTCTCGCTGGCCCGCAAGGTCAAGCCCGATCTGATTCTGATGGATGTCGTCATGCCTGGTGTCAACGGATATCAGGCAACGCGGACGCTGGCGCGCGACCCGCAGACCAGCGCGATTCCGATCGTCATGATTTCGAGCAAGAACCTCGAGACTGACAAGATCTGGGGAATGCGGCAAGGCGCTGCAGATTATCTGACCAAACCGGTCACCGAAGCTGACCTCCTGGCGAAGGCAAGAGAGTTTATCGATCGGGTTGCGGAGTAGGTATCGGTGGAGCTGCGCAGTCTCGCAGATCAGCCGTTTGCGCTGCTGTTGGAACTCGAGCGCCGCGCGCGCGAAGCGATGAGCGCGGCCGGTCAGTCGGGAGACGCGGCTGAGGAATGGGTCGGCATCGCGTTTCGCATCGGTGGTGAGAGTTTCGTTGCGAGCCGTTCCGATGTTCGCGAGGTGATGCCGTTGCCTGCATCGATGACTCGCGTGCCGGGGGCAAAACCCTGGCTGCGCGGCGTGACAAACGTGCGCGGTGAACTGCTGACGGTCGTCGATCTGCGCGGGTTTCTCGGCGCAGGCGGGGTTGCGCCGGACCGGCATGCTCGTGTGCTCGTGCTGGCGAGCCGCGACGTGCCGACGGGCTTGTTGGTCGATCAGGTTTTCGGTTTCCGGCGTTTCTCGCTCGAGGAGTTCGTCGTGCAATCCCCGACGCCGGTACTGCGCTGCGAGCAGTATCTGCGCGGTGCGTATCATCGCGGGGCGGAAACATGGCCGCGATTCGATTTTTCTGCGTTGCTGGAAGACGAAAACTTCCTGAACGCGGGCGAAGGGAGCTAGTTCAGGCATGGCGACGTCAAAAGAATCTTCGCGAGCGCTGCCCGGCGTTGGTATCGTTCTCGCGCTGTTGTTGATCGCGAGCGCCGCGCTGGCGTGGCTGATGTGGCCACAGGGCAGCGCGGACGACGGTCGATCCGGCTTTGGCCGCATCGTCGCCAATGCCGGGAATGCGCGCTCGCTGGCGGCCGATCGACTCGCAGGCGCGGAGGTGGCGAGCGACGAGCTCAGTCAGCTCGCAGGCGATGTGCGCAGTCAGTGGGACAGCCTGAATGCGAGCGCGGGGCAGCGCGCGGGCCTCGGCGCGCTCGCCGCCGCTGGTGGCGATGTCAGTGCGCTCGCGGACAGCATCGATGCCTTTATTGAGCTCGACCCGGCGTTGCAGCGAGTCGATGACGCGGCCGACCGACTGCGACGGCTGACGCCGCAGCTGCTGGCCAGTGCGCGCAGCGTGTTCGGCAGCGCGGCGGTGCCGGCAAATCAGCCGTTTCAGGCGTGGCTGACGCAAAGTGTGGCGAATATGCAGAGCGAACTCGCGCGGCGCGGGCCGAGTGCGAGCGCGGATGATTTCCTCGACGATCTCGAAACCGATCTGACGGCAATGGCCGAAATCGTCAATGGTGTCACCGGGGCGGCGGACAGCGCCTGGCTGCAGTCGATGGAAGCGCAGGCGGATCCCGTGGACCTGGAAACGACGCAGCGACTGCTCAGCGAAGTGCAGCTCGGAGTCGCCGCCATCGCAGCCGAGCGCGAATCACTCAAGGCAGCGGGTGAGGCTTATGCACGGCTGGACTCCGCCTCGCAGGCGCTGGCGCGGCGAATGCGCAATTCGCGCCCGGTCGGCGCGAACACTCAGGACGAAATGATGAAATGGGCCCTGATCGGGCTGCTCGCTGTATCGCTCGTATTGGCCGTCGTGCTGATCGTCGGCTTCGTCAGAGCCCGTACTGCCAGCGAGTCGGCCGATGTGCATGCGGCGCAAAACGAGCGCAACCAACAGGCGATACTGCGCCTGCTGGACGAGTTGTCGAATCTGGCAGATGGTGATCTGACGGTGCGTGCGACCGTCACCGAAGACATTACCGGCGCGATCGCAGACTCGATCAATTATGCGATCGAGGCGCTGCGCGAACTGGTGGTGACGGTGAACGATTCATCGATACTCGTCGATGCGGCGGCAAAGCAGAGCGAGTCGACGGCGCACCATATGGTGCGGGCATCCGAGACGCAGGTGAAGCAGGCCGTGGCAGCATCGAACTCCATCGCAGAGATGACGGCGTCGGTTGAAGAGATTTCCGGGAACGCGGAGCGTTGTTCCGATGTGGCGCGCCATTCCGTGGAAGTCGCACATAAGGGCGCCGAGGCTGTACGCCGAACGATCGATGGCATGAACACGATCCGCGAGACAATCCAGGATACGTCGAAGCGCATCAAGCGTCTCGGAGAAAGCTCCCAGGAAATCGGTAATATCGTTGAGCTGATCGAAGAAATAGCCGATCAGACGAATATCCTGGCGCTGAATGCCTCGATCGAGGCTTCACGTGCCGGTGAGGCGAGCCGCGGTTTTGCGGTTGTTGCCGATGAAGTCCAGAAGCTCGCGGAACGTTCGACGGCGGCTACGAGAAAAATCGAAGTGCTCGTCAGCACGATTCAGTCTGATACGAATGAGGCGGTCGTGTCGATGGAGCGCAGCACGACGGATGTCGTCGGCGGGGCGTTACTGGCCGAAAACGCCGGCGCTGCCCTGGAAGAAATCGAGCAGGTGTCCCACCAGATCGCGAGTCTCGTGCAAAATATTTCCGGCTCTGCACGCGAGCAAAGCAAGGCTGCTTCAGCGATAACACAAAACATGGACGTACTGCGTGAAGTCAGCGCACGCACAAAGCAGTCCACGACCGCGACCTCGAGCTCGATCAGTAAGCTGTCCGAGCTTGCGAGTCAGCTGCGGCGCACCGTGAGCGGCTTCAAACTCCCCGGAGCAAACGCGCCGGAAGGGACGGTTGCGCCCGGTTCTCTGCCGGATGACGATTCGGGGATGGGGCTGCCCGCGGAGCTCGCGCAGGAATTCGAAGACGAACTGACCGCTCACCAGGAGGCGGTGGGTGAACGCCGCTAGACCGAGCGCTCAGTGATGGTGATGGATCTCGACGCAAACGGCGATCTCGCGACGCATTCTCTCGAACTCGTCCATCGCGAGCTGGGTTCGACACTCGATGATGCGCGGCGCGAGATCGAAGAGTACGTAGACGGTCATGGCAATGATCAGTCGTTGCTGCGCGCGGCCGGCCTGCTGCACCTGGCCAGCGGCGCACTGAAAATCGTCGAGGTCCACGGAGCTGCACTCCTCGCGGAAGAGATGGAGCGCACGTGCCGCTTTCTGACCGAAGGCGTGCCCGCCGAAGCGGCCGATAAGGGCACAGAGGCGCTCACGCGCTCGATGGTGCAGCTG
>JASFSB010000171.1:0-5443 GCA_050114615.1 Gammaproteobacteria bacterium | reverse complement strand
GGTATCGATCAACATGCCGGCCGATACGTTAATCGAGACCGGCAAGGGCGTGGGCCAGTCGAGCGCGTGCCTTATCGCGGTCGAGAGAACGAATGAAGTCAGCGGCTCCATCCGTCCGGGACGATCGGCAAGAGGGATGAATATGTCGGGCGATACCGGCCCGCGTTTTTGGTTGTTCCAGCGGATGAGGGCTTCGGCTCCGCATGGGCTGAAGTCTGCAGCCGCCACCTTCGGCTGATAGTGCACCTCAAACGCCTTCGATTCGATGGCCTGGTCGAGCTCGTTTTCGAGCTGTAACGAGTCGCTGGCGCGATCGCGTTGCGCCGGCGTGAATACGGCGAAGTCTGCTTCGTCTGTCTGCGCCGAAAGCAGAGCGATCTCGGCATTGTGATGCAGCGTCTCCGGATCGGGTGCTGCAGAGGGCCCCAGGGCCAGTCCCATGCGTATCCTGAGGGACATTTTCTCATTCGCGACCTGTATCGGTGCGCTGCAAATGCCGCTGAGCTTGCTCGCCGCCAGCAGGAGTATTCCGCGGTTACGCAAGGCATTGATGACAATCGCAAACTTCGACTCTGATATCCGCATTATGCGGTCTTTGTCACGGAGTCCGGAGTTGAGACGTTCGGCGATTTCGACTGCGATCTGGTTGCCGGTGCGGAAGCCGTAGGTCGACATTAGTCGATTGAGGTCTTCGAGATGAACGATGATGAGACCGACCGACTCACTGGATCGGGCCGCATCGCTCAGAGACTTTCCGAGCAATTCGAAGAATCGTTGAACGGGTGCCGGATTGTCGTGCGAGTCGAACATGAAGCGGGTATCTACAGATAATATTCCGAAGGGTCGATGCCATAATCGCCAGGTGTCAGGCCGCATTCGATCCACAGAGAGTTTCTGCCATCGCCCTGCGCCAGTTGATTGCGGAGGTCGACGATCTCTTCGTGCAGCAGCGGGGCCTTATTCTTATCCAGCAGCAGCATAATCTTCGGGCGTAAGCGCCGTACCCGATTCTGCGCAATCACGACGCCGACTTCACCGGTATTCAATTCGACGAGCGTGCCGACCGGAAACACGCCGATTGCCTGAACGAACTGTTCGACGAGTTCCTGGGGAAATTCCACGCCCGCCAGCTTGTTGAGCTGGCGAATCGCGTCATAGGTCGAGATCGGCTGGGCGTATGGCCTCGGCGTAGTCATCGCATCGTAGGAATCGACGATGCCCGCGATCTTCGCGAAGACCGGAATATCCGACCCGTTGAGTCCCTTCGGATAGCCTGTCCCGTTGTAGCGTTCGTGATGAAGACCGATCATTTGCAGCATACGCTCATCGAGTCCCGGGATTTCTCTGGCGATTTCGATGCCGCGCTCGACGTGCTGCTTCATGAGTTCCATCTCAGACTCGCTGAGGGCACCGGATTTCGTCAGCAATTCGTTTGGAATCTGGGTTTTCCCCACGTCCATGAAGATCGCGCCTGTGCCAAGCACCTGCAGATCGTCCCGGCTGAGTCCGAGATGTTTGCCGAATATGAGCGCCCAGACCGCTGATGAAATCGAATGATCGTAGACGTAGTCGTTCTTCTTTTTCATTCGCGCCAGCCATGACATCGCATCATCGTTTCGCATGATGCTGTCTATCATCGGGTCAACACTCGCCTGAACTGTCTCGGCATCGACGATTGCGCCATGTGCGATCTTTTCGAACAGTTGCCGAACAGTTTCCTCTGCGGTGGCATGTGCGCGCCTAGCGCTGGAAAGCTCGGCCTTTAGCCTCTGAGTAGCGTCGATCGGGTTGTCGCTCGGTGCTCTGCCCTCGGGTTCGGTGCCGCTGCTGCTTGCTGCTCGTGTCGCCGACGTGGCGCCATGCTGATTACGCGAGATTTCAATCGAGTTGTCGCATTGCGCGATGTCGACATAAACGTATTCGCAGTGCTCGCACAATTCGTCGATCGTCTCGACGCTTTCTATGTGGAACCCCTGAAAGAGAAACGGAGTCTCGATCCACGGCCGGTCCAGCTCGGAGACGTACATCCCGATAGCCAGATTCTCGACTGCCATCCGTTGCCTGTCTCTGTTCAACGATTTCCTCCGTGCGCAACAGAATCCGGGAACTCGCGTCCCGAGAAATATATCGGCTGTGTGCGCAGCTACTTGAGGGACGGCGTTCGGCCACCTCGGGCCGCGGTGTGGGAATACAGATCGGTTTACGGAGCAATACGGCCGCGGTGGCCTGACGATGCCCGTCCGTGCGCAGCCGTTACGAGTCCAGAAAGCGGCGCGCGCGGCCCATCGCCATCAGCGGAAAATAATGGCGATAGAGATTGTAGTTGATCATGAATGCGCGCTGCAGTTCGGTGCCCTGTGCGATGCGTGAGCGCGTTGCGTCATCACGCAGATCGAGTCGGGCGCCGAAACCGTAACCGGGAAAGCCCGTGCCGGTGTAATAAGGTTCTTCCCAGGTGCCGTTATCTTTCTGCGTATCGATGAGATAGTCGAGCCCGCGGCGGATGGCGCGCGTATATTCCTGATCGCGAGTCGCGATCAGCGCCATCAGCGCCCAGGCAGTCTGTGAGGCTGTGCTCGGCCCGATCCCACGCAGGCGATCATCCATATAAGACGCACAGGTCTCGCCCCAGCCGCCGTCGTCGTTTTGATGTTCGATGATCCAGCGCGCCGCGCGCTTGATGTAATGACTCGACATGTCCTCGCCGAGCTCGGCGAGCGCCGGCAGCACCGCCGCAGTACCGTATATGTGGTTGACGCCCCAGCGGCCAAACCACGAACCGTCCGTTTCCTGTTCGGCGAGCAGAAACTGGTAGGCGCGCTCGATGGCCGGATGGCTGCGATCGTAGCCCAGCAGTGCCAGCGCCTCGAGCATGTGGGCGGTGACATCGGCCGAAGGCGGGTCGAGCGCTTCGCCGAAATCGCAGAATGGGATCAAAGTGACGATGAGTTTGTCGTTGTCGCGATCGAACGCCGCCCAGCCGCCGTTACTCGACTGCATGCCGAGGCACCATTCGACGGCGCGATCGATCGCACCGGCAACGCGTGGCTGCAGGCGAACGGACAGCGGCAGTTTCGCAAGAACGATCAGCGCGACGGCCGTGTCGTCGAGATCCGGGTAGAAGAAATTCGCGCGCTCGAATGCCCAGCCGCCGGGGCGCAGCTGCGGGTCTCGTTGCGACCAGTCACCGCGATAGCGCACTTCGTTTGCGAGCAGCCAGTCGATTGCCCGGTGC
This sequence comes from Gammaproteobacteria bacterium, assembly GCA_050114615.1. Classification (GTDB taxonomy): domain Bacteria; phylum Pseudomonadota; class Gammaproteobacteria; order Steroidobacterales; family Rariloculaceae; genus JAHEEO01. The sequence continues at coordinate 2,208 of JASFSB010000171.1, read as the reverse complement.
ATCTGCGGCGTCAGCTCGCGCCCGCAGTCCTGCATCGCCAGCAGCGCCAGCCAGGTGTCCCAGACCGGGGATTCGCTGGCCTGAATATGCAATGTGCCGCCACGCTCGTACGACCAGTGTGCGTCGAGTGCGCGCAGCCCCTTGCTGATCACCGGATGTTCGAGTTCGTAACCTTCGACGTTCAGCGCCATCAGGCTATAGATCCACGGCGGCTGAATGCCGCCCCAGGCGCCGTCGGCATCCTGATGTCGGACGATCCACTCGACACAATCCCGGATCGCGATACTGCGCCCGGGTGTCAGGCCAACCTGCTGGAACCAGTGCAGCAGCCGGTCGGACCATAAGAACAGCCGTTTCAGTGAGAACAGCGGATGCCCGCCCGGCAGCCGATAGTCGAAGTGTCTGCGACCCTCAGGAAACAGTTCGTCCATCCGTGCATGCGCCGGCAGTGGGCGTACGCTGCGATGCGCTGACAGCACTGCGAGCGGCACGAGCGTTGCACGTGCCCAGCTCGAGAAGTGATAAATACTGAACGGGAACCATTGCGGGTTGAAGATGACTTCCGGCGGCAGGTTCGGCGTGTGCTCCCAGGGCCACTCGCCGATCAGGGCGAGCCAGTAGCGCGTAAACACACGAATCTTTCTGAGCCCGCCGTGGTCGAAAATCCAGTTGCGCGCTTTGACGAGTGCCTCGTGATCCGGACCGTAGCCGACGCAGCGCAGCGCTGCATAGCATTCGACGGTGCTGTTGATGTCACCCTGCGGCGCGTCGTAGTAGGCCTCCCAGGATCCGTCTTCGCGCTGCGCTGCGAGCAGTGTCGCGACGATAGCGTCCCGACGCGGATGCTCGTAGCCAAGGAAATGCATGGCGAGCAGCCATTCGGCTTCCATCGAATAGCTCGACTCGAGCATGCCCACCCAATATCCATCGGAGGTCTGTTCCGAATCGAGCCAGTTCGTGGCGTTTCGGATGGCTTGGTCGAGGTCGCTGTTCTTCTGTAGTGCTGTTGTTGCGCTGACGGCCATGATTACTGGAAATCCCGGGCGGCGGAATTATCGCACACGTTGCTGGCGAAGTATTGCAAGTGCGCGTCGCCTGGTCGACGATGCCGGGCTCAGCATTGCGGGGGCCGCGCAATTATGTCGAAATCGCTAACGGGTCTGACAGCGCTGACGCTGGCCGGCCTCGCCGGCTGCGCCGGTATCGTGACCGCAGACGGCACCGCGATGCGCCCTGGCTCGGCGGCATTTACCGCTTACGCCGAGCGCGTATTCAGGCTGCAGAACCAGGTCCTCGATGCGCTGGCCTTTGCGCTCGAAGCACAGCCGGACGAGATGACCCTGATCGCCGCAGAGGACAGCGTATTGCGCGCGTGCGCGGGCCTCAACGAGATCGCGGTGCGCCGGCAGCGCGGGGCCGCGGCGCGCGTGCTGCGCGATGCGCGCACTGCCCGGCGCATCCCCGAGTGCGAGGCGGCCGCGATCGCGGCGGCAGATCGGCTCGCGCCGTCAGACCCGTGAGCCGGGTTACGGCAGCAATCGGCCGACGCCGACGAGATGCATCTGATAGTAGGGGTTGTCGAGGCTGGCGATGCTGACCGAGCGTCCGGAAGCCGGCGCGTGCACGAAACGGCCGCCACCGATGAAAATACCGACGTGCGACAGCTTTTCCTGATCCTGGAAAAACAGAATGTCGCCTTCACCCGCGTCATGCAGCGAGATCTTCCGGGCTGAACGAAACTGTGCGAGCGATGTCCTGGGGACACTGATGCCGGTCTGGCCGAAGGAATAGAACACCAGGCCGCTGCAGTCGAACCCGGTTTCCGGCGTCGAGCCACCGTAACGATAGGGCGATCCGACCATCGAAACGGCGTGTCCCGCAATACGCTCGCCGAGCTGTAGCGGGCGCTGGTCGACGCTGCGCCGCATGTCGTCGGACCGACCCGGCTCGAGTGGCGCGGTCGCCGCGCAGCCGCTTGCGAGAATGACGATCAAACCTGTGACTATCGTGCGCATCCTGCCGCTCAAGGTGCAATGGTCGTCCTGAACCATCGATGAATCGATTGCGATGATCCGACAGCGCCGCGGCGATTGCGTTGCGCCGAATCACATCGAGCGCAGCTGATCAGTATTTATTCAGAGCCAGTCGGGCACGGGCAGGTTTTTGGAACGCAGAAACTCCGGGTTGAAGAGTTTCGACTGATACCTG
>JASFSB010000170.1:0-5451 GCA_050114615.1 Gammaproteobacteria bacterium | reverse complement strand
CGGCCGCGATTCAGAGTCCAAACGTCTCGGCGTCAAGCGCTTCGGTGGCGAATCGGTCTCGGCCGGCAATATTCTCGTACGCCAGCGCGGCACGCGTTATCGCCCGGGCCGCAACGTCGGTGTCGGACGGGACCATACGTTGTTTGCGCTGACGGACGGCAGAGTCGTGTTCGAGACAAAGGGGGCCTCGCAGCGCAAACATGTGAGCGTCCTCGAGAACTGATCAACCCCGACCCGGTACTGCAAGAAGCCCCGTATTGCGGGGCTTTTTGTGTTTTGGGGGGCAGGTAAACGTGAAATTTGTAGATGAAGCCGATGTGCGCGTCGAAGCCGGCGCAGGCGGCGACGGCTGTCTGAGCTTTCGACGTGAGAAGTACATTCCGCGCGGCGGACCCGACGGCGGTGACGGCGGGCATGGCGGGAATGTCTGGCTCGTGGCGCGCGACGGTCTGAACACGCTTGCCGATTTCCGTATTCACCGGCGATTTCGGGCGGAACGCGGACGCGGCGGCGCCGGTCGCGACCGCACCGGCGCATCCGGTGCAGACCTGCGCATCGACGTGCCCGTTGGAACGGAGGTCCTTGATCTGGACACGCACGAAAAGCTCGGCGATCTGACCCAGGCGGGACAGGCGCTGCTCGTGGCCCGCGGCGGAGCCGGCGGGCGCGGCAACGCGCGCTTCAAAAGCAGCACGAACCGAGCGCCGCGCAGGACGACGCCGGGCCAGCCGGGTGAGGCACGGCACCTCGGCCTCGCGCTGAAGCTGCTGGCCGACGTCGGCTTGCTGGGCCTGCCGAATGCCGGCAAATCCACATTGACCCGAGCCATGTCCGCCGCCCGGACCCGCGTGGCTGCCTATCCGTTTACGACGCTCCATCCGCATCTCGGCGTCGTGCGGATCGACACCGAGCGCAGCTTCGTCATCGCCGATATTCCGGGGCTGATCGCAGGTGCGGCTGCCGGTGCCGGGCTGGGCACGCAGTTTCTGCGTCATCTCGAGCGCACGCGTCTGCTGCTGCATATCGTCGACGTTGCCGAGCTCGAAGCAGCCGGGCCGCAGGCGGAGAATCCACTCGCCGTGGTCGAGACCGAATTGCGCGCCTGGTCTGACGCGCTCGCGGAGCAGCCAAGGTGGCTCGTGCTGAACAAAATCGACACGGTCGAGGAGTCGGCGCGCGCGCGAGTCGTGGACACCTGGTGTACCCGGCTTGGCTGGGAAGGCGAGGTCTGGCCGATCAGCGCGGCGACGGGCGAAGGCGTGGCGCAGCTCGCTCAGGCCGTCATGGCATATTTCGAAGCGCTTCGGGAGGAGGAGCCGTCTGCCGAGGCGTAGTAAGGAGCGGTGCCGATCAGGCCAGCGAACGAATTCGGGCGTTCAGGCGGCTCTTGTAACTGGCCGCGCGGTTCTTCTTGAGAATACCTTTCGTGACCATTTTGTCGATTTCAGGCACAGCCGCCCTGAAAAGTTGCTGCGCAGCATCCTTGTCGCCCTGCTCAGCTGCCTTGAGGGCTTTCTTGACGGCCGTACGGAATCGGGAACGCAGCTCGACGTTTCGTTCGCGTCGCCGAATGCTCTGTTTGGCGCGTTTTCGGGCCGATTTGATATTTGCCATTTCTGTTGCGCTGGCGCACGGTCTGCGCGCTGAAAAGGGCGGTATTATTCGGAGGCCTCGAAGCCAAGTCAAGTAAGCCTGAGTCGCCCATTCCCGTGCCAGTCGAACGAACTCCCCCGAATCGTCCGGGCCGCATGCTGCGTTCGACCGCGGTGACGGGCTCAATGACGCTGCTGTCCCGTATTTCGGGACTCGCGCGCGACAAGGTCTATTCGTTCGCTTTCGGCTCCGAACCGGTCATGGATGCGTTTTTCGTCGCATTCAAGATTCCGAATCTGTTGCGGCGGTTCTTCGCCGAGGGTGCCTTTTCGGCCGCATTCGTGCCCGTGCTGGCCGAAGCGCGGGAGCGCGGGAGCCAGGCTGCGGTGCGCGAGCTCGTCAGCAGGACGTCCGGCACGCTGGCTGTGATCTTGTTTGGCGTCACATTACTGGGCGTCGTCGCAGCGCCGCTGCTCATATATGTCTTCGCGCCCGGTTTCGATGCGGCGGACGGCCGTCGCACGATGGCCGTGATCATGCTGCGCTGGACGTTCCCTTATCTGCTGTTCATCTCGCTCACCGCGCTGGCCGGCGCGGTCCTCAATACTTATCAGCGCTTCGCCGTCCCTGCATTTACGCCATTGCTGCTGAACCTCGTGCTCATCACATTTGCCGGCTGGCTGGCCCCGGGCAGTGACGACCCGGCCCGCATGCTGGCGGTGGGTGTCTTTGTTGCCGGACTCGTGCAACGGGGTTTTCAGCTGCCCTTCGTCGCCCGGCTGCGCGTCATCGGGCGGCCGCGCTGGGCGTGGCGCGATTCGAGCGTGCGGCGAATCCTGGCGCTCATGTTACCGGTCATGCTGGGCTCGACCGTTGCGCAGATCAACATTCTCTTCGATACGCTGATTGCGACCCTGCTGGCGGCGGGCAGCGTCAGCTGGCTTTACTATTCCGACAGACTGGTGGAGTTTCCACTCGGGGTTTTCGGTATCGCGCTGGCCACAGTCATATTGCCGGCCCTGTCGCGCCAGCATGCGCGCGAGTCCGCGGAGCAGTTCTCGGTGACGCTGGACTGGGCATTGCATCTCGTCGTTCTGATCGCTTTGCCGGCTGCCGTCGGCCTCTTCATGCTTGCCAGACCGATGATTGCAACGATCTTCTTCGGCGGTGCATTCGGCGGGCAGGATGTCGATATGGCGGCCTGGAGCCTGATGGCGTTTGCGCCCGGTCTCATTGCATTCATCCTCGTTAAGGTGCTGTCGCCCGGGTTTTTCGCTCGTCAGGACACGAAGACGCCCGTGCGAATCGCGATCCGGGCGCTCGTTCTCGGGATGATATTGAACGTGCTGCTCGTGTTTCTCGCCTTGCGCACACAATGGGCCCCGGCACACGCAGGACTCGCTGCGGCAACGAGTCTGTCGGCCATGTTCAATGCCGGGGCGCTGTTGCGCAGGCTCGTGCGAGAGCGGGTCTATGTGCCCCGCGCGGGCTGGGGACGATTCATCGTGCAGGTGGTCGCGGCATGTGCCGTCATGGGTGTGGCGATTCAGCTGTTGCAGCAGCGCTTCGGCGACTGGCTGGTGATGCCCGTCACAGGGAGAATTCTGGCTCTGAGCGTCTGTATCGTCGTTCCGATGGCCGTGTACGCAATGGCCTGTCTCGTCGTTGGCATCCGAGCGTCACGGTTGCGAACACCCGCGTCCTAAGCATCACTATAATGCGTGCTTTTGTGCGCCGGCGACTGTGTCATGCTCCTTTACCGTTCACTTGAAAACATCCCTGCCAACGCCAATTCCCGCGTCGTCGCGATCGGCGTATTCGACGGCCTGCACGTCGGCCATCAACGGCTGATCGAGGAGGCACGCACGCTGGCTGCAGCGCGCGGGGCCCGATCGACGGTGCTCACCTTCGAGCCGATGCCGCGCGAGTTCCTGACGCCGGAGAATCCGCCGGCCAGACTGACGAGCTTTCGCGAGCGCTTCGAACTGATGCGCGATATGGGCGTCGATGAATTGTGCTGCCTGCGATTCGGAGCCGTTCAGCAACTCGACTCAGAAGAATTCATTGATTCGTTACTCGTCGGACACCTGATGGCCAACGCGGTCGTCGTCGGCGACGATTTCCGTTATGGTGCCGGTCGTCAGGGGACCGTCGATGATCTGATCGAAGCGAGCAGGCTCCGCGATTTCGATGTGCGTCAGATTGCGCCGGTGGCGCAGCGAGGCGTGCGCGTGAGCAGCACGGCAGTCCGGTTTGCGCTGGCCGATGGCAAGCTCGATGAGGCGCGCGAGATGCTTGGGCGTGCCTACTCGATCTCCGGCCGGGTCGCGCGCGGCCGGTCGCTGGGGCGGGAACTCGGGTTCCCGACTGCCAACATTGCGCTGCGACGCAGAACGCCGGCACTGACCGGTGTGTTTGCGGTGCGCGTCGGCGGCCTCGCGGAGGGATTGCGCGATGGCGTCGCCAGTCTCGGCACGCGGCCTACGATCGGCGGGGAAGGAACCGTGCTCGAAGTGCATCTGTTCGATTTCGACGAAGATATCTATGGGCGACGGATCGAAGTCCATTTCGTGAGCAAGCTCCGCGATGAAGAAAAATTCGTCGACCTGGAGGCGATGCGCGCGCAGATGCTGCTTGACGCCGAGGAGGCACGAGCTGCGCTAAGCGCTTCAATGGCTTAAACTGCGCGCCGATCCGCTGCGCCACAATCGCGGTCCGAAATTCATGTTTGCACCGGTAGCACAACGTTACGACGGCCCCGCGCTGGAGGCCGAAATGCTCGAGTTCTGGCAAAAGGAACGCGTCTTCGAGCGAATTATCGACGAGGGTGCCGACCGCCCTCACTACGTTTTCTACGAAGGGCCGCCGACCGCGAACGGCCGACCGGGCATTCATCATGTGCTCGCACGTACCTTCAAGGACCTGTATCCGCGCTACAAAACCATGCGCGGCTTCCACTGTCCGCGCAAGGCAGGCTGGGATACGCATGGTCTCCCCGTCGAGCACGAGATCGAGAAAGAGCTCGGAATCTTCGACAAGAAACGGATCGAGACGGAGGTCGGCATCCAGGCGTTCGTCGAGAAGTGCCGCGGATCCGTCATGCGCTACGTTTCCGAGTGGGAGACGATGACAGAGCGTATGGGCTTCTGGGTCGATTTCGACGAAGCGTATTTCACGCTGCATAACGACTACATCGAGTCAGTCTGGAATCTGCTGAAGCGGATCTGGGACAAGGGTCTGATCTATCAGGGGTATAAGGTCGTTCCCTACGATCCGCGCATTGGCGCGACGCTGTCGTCGCATGAAGTGGCCCAGGGCTATCGCGAAGTCGAAGATCCGTCCGTGTACGTACGGTTCCCCGTCGAAGGGCAGTCAGCTACCTATTTCCTCGTATGGACCACGACGCCGTGGACACTGCCATCGAATCTCCTGCTCGCGGTGCACGAAGACGTCGACTACGTCTGGGTAAGAAGCGGAGACGAAACGCTGATCCTCGCAGAGCAGCTCGTCGCAGGCGTATTCGGCGAAATACCGGTCCAGGTCGTACGTCGCGCAAAGGGCGCGGAGCTCGTCGGTATGAACTACGAGCGATTGTTCGATTATCTTCCGGCGGAAGGTGATATTTGCCGCGTGCGCGCGGCGGATTTCGTCACGACTGAAGACGGTACCGGCATCGTGCACTGTGCGCCGGCCTATGGCGAGGATGATCTGCGGCTCGGTCAGGAATATGGACTCCCTGTCGTGCATGGCGTCGGTGACGACGGCTACTTTCTCGATGCCGTCAAGCCCGTTGCAGGCAAATTCTTCAAAGACGCCGATCCGATAATCACCGAGTTGCTGCGTGAGCGCGGACTGCTC
>JASFSB010000169.1:0-5452 GCA_050114615.1 Gammaproteobacteria bacterium | reverse complement strand
GATAGACCTGCAGATTGAGCTGCAGCCGGTCCGTCAGGTTGTCGATGAACCGATAGGTTTCCGGAAAGAGGTAGCCGGTATCGATCAGTATGACGGGTGTGCTCGGATGGATGCTCGTGACGAGATGCAGAGAGACCGCCGCCTGTGCGCCGAAGCTCGAAGTCAGAACGTGCGTTTGCGGCAGGTTTTCGAAGGCCCATTCCAGGCGTGCTTCCGGACGTAACGCCGCGAACCGTCGATTACAGGATTCGAGCGCGTGATTGCGGGTGGCTTCCTCGTCATATGCCAGCGAGCTGCGCTCTGCAGCAGTCTCGTCGGGGATTCGAACGGTTTGTTCGACTGCGCTCATTTTCCTGTCCGTCCCATGCCCGACTCAGCCGGCCAGACTATTCAAGGGAGAGATACGGTACGGCCACCCCCGGGATTCGTGAACGTATTAGTTATTATTGAGGTATAGCCAAACAGCATAAGATCGCACGGGCATTCCGTTATATCGCCGCGACGGCCGCCTCGGCTGATTCGAGTGCGCCTTCCATGCCGCGCGCCGAGATCGCGAGATGCTCGCCGCAGAACTGCACGCGGCCATGCGCCCGGCCGATCATGTGCGCGAATTCACGAATCTGTCCTGGGCGGAAATAGACCCAGGCGCCGGCAGCCCAGGCGTCCGCACCCCAGGACTGCTGGCCAATCCATTCCAGGCAGCCTTTCGCTGCCGGTCTGAGCCGTTCGATTTCCGAAATCACGACCCGGCCCGCAGCGTCAGGTTCCAGCGCATCCAGTGCGGCCGCATTCGGGCCCATGATCCAGGCCGTCAGATGCGTGATCCGGTTCGGGTCTGTGCCGTCACGTACCGCCGCTACCATGCCCGCTTTGGAATCCGTGAACAGGCTCGGCGCATATCCGTCGTCACGCCAGAATTCACGCGTTGGGGCGAGGTAGATCTGTGTCACAGGCTGGCTTGGGATACTCGCAATCGCATGCTGTTGCGCCGGATCGAGCGCAGGCGTCAGCGCGATGCGCTGCAGTGCCCCTGGCGGTATCGAGCACACGGCCTGCTCGCAGCGCAGGACCTGCCCGTTCGCACAGCGAACCTCGACGTCAGCTTTGTCCTGCGCGATGCTGACGACTGCATGGTCGAAACGAACGGTGTCACCGAGCGCTTCCGCCATCGCATCGGGAATGCGCTGCACGCCATTTTCGACCGTGAACCCGATCACGCCGGCAGGGGCATCCTTGCGCTGCGCCTTCGAAAAGGCACCGCGCAGCAGCAGCAGCAACGCGGAGACGTCACTGGCATCGGTTCCGAAGCTCGAATTGATGTTGTAGCCCAGTTCAACGGTACGTTCGTTCAGGCCCAGCGACATCATCCACTCACGCATCGAAATGTCGAAGCGCGCGAATTCCGGATCGAGCCATGCGCCCGGTTCGGGCAGCGGGTTTTCCCGCATCGTCAGGACGCGATGAAAATTCCACGGCATGATCTCGCGATCGGTTTCCGGAAACGGATTCAGGTGGTGCGACGGCCACTCGGACTGACGAATGATTTCATCGCCGATACAAAGATCCTGTTCGCGAAAGAATTCGAGCAGTGGCGTCACGTCGATGAGCCGAATACCGAAACGTTCTGCGAGCGAAAAGACTCGTCTGTAACCCGCACCGATAAAAGTGCCACCGGCCTCGGCGTTGCTGCCGAGCTGGCGCATTGAATGGATGCGTCCGCCACTGCGTTGCTGGGCTTCGAGTACGACGACCCTGCGCCCCTCGTCCCGCAGCCGCAAAGCCGCATGCAGGCCGGCGAGCCCGGCACCAATCACGACGACATCGAATCGAGAGGCCCTGCTCATCGTCGCTTACGCTGAATCGACACCGCAAAGCGCGGGCTTCGGTGGGCCCGGTCGGCCTGACAGACAACAGTCCACGGGGCAATAGTCATGGCTTGCTCCGAGCTCCCCGAGTGCGGCGCGCTGCGGCGCAGCGCTCATGCGCTCGAGAATCAGTTCTCGCACCATCCGGACATACGCCGGGTGTGTACCGACGGTTGCGGCACGCAGCATGTTGATGCCGGTCTCCCGCGCAACTGCCGCTGCTTCGACATCGAGGTCTATGACGACCTCCATATGGTCACAGACGAAGCCGATGGGTACGACGACGACGTCAGTCACTCCCTGAGACTTTGCCTCGCGCAGGGCGTCGGAGACGTCGGGCCCGAGCCAGGCCGGGCCGCCATAAGAGGCGTTGTTGCTTTGGTAGACGAGTGACCAGTCCCGAACGCCGAGTTCCTGCGCGACGAGTCTGCAGGAGCTCTCGAGTTGTTCCTGGTAGCGGCATGCGTTTGCCATCGGTTGCGGCAGGCTGTGCGCGGTGAACAGGATGGCGGGTGCGGCCTCACTCTGCGCGATGGCGTCCCTTGCACGGTCGGAAACCGCTTCGATAAAGGACGGATGATTGAAACCGAGTCTCAGCTTGTCGATGTTCGGCGCATGATCCAGACCGTCGACTGCTGCATACAGATCCTCCCGGTACTTGCGGCAGCCGCTGTATGAACTGAACATGCTGGTCACGAAAGCAATGGCATTGCGTACACCGTCATCGCGCATCTGGCGCAGCGTATCGCCCAGCATGGGATGCCAGTTTCGGTTGCCCCAGTAAATCGGCAACTCAGGTCCGTTCGATTTGAGTTCTTCGTTCAGCGCGCCGATGAACCTGCGCACTTCCGCATTGATCGGGCTGACACCGTCATAGTCCTGATAGCGCCGGGCAATCGCCGCCTTCGATTCCGGTTTGATCGGCAATCCACGCAGGACATTCTCGAGAAACGGCATGACGTCGTCGGGACCTTCAGGGCCGCCAAAGGAAACGACCAGAATGGCGTCATAAACATGTGGCGACTCGTCGAAAGGAGCTGGCATTGCGTCAGCACACCGCTCAGATTTCGGGCATGGCGCTTTGCCATACCGCCTTGCCGATAAAGAACGGCCCGAGACTGTCGAGATACTGTGCCGTTTGTTCGGTCTTTCGCATTTCCTGAACGACGGCCGACAGTGGGTGCAGCTGCGGGCCAATCAGGCCGACGATGAAATCGTTGTCATTGCGATCGAGCCCGTGGCAGGCCAGTCTGACGTCGGCGGCATTGCCGCCGGCGCCATAGCGATGCGCGAGATTCCCGTGCTCGGAAAGAATCTTCATCTGGTGATCCTGAGGCAGTCGATAGAAGCCCTTGGCGCGTTGCAACGGGTACCAGATCGCCCATGGTGTATCGGGGTTCGTCAGTTTCTGCAGCGGCTTGCGCAGCAGCGTGTCGACCAGATCGGGTTCGTATCCGATCGAGTAAGTTCGACCCAGCATGTCGAACTCGGGCTTGTGTTCGAGCTCGGCAAACGACGATCGATTGAATAGTTCGCGCATCTCATTGACGAAACAATCCGGGTCTTCGGAGCAGATAATGACGCCGATTCCGCGATGGTCGTTCGTGTCGATATACAGCGCACCTGTGAGCCCGGATTCATCGACCGCCCTGATGACCGCATCGACGTCCGTGCAGTTGCCGAAAGCGGTGAACTTCATGAACAGTCGCCGGTTCAAAGAGATCACTTCACCTTTTCTGCGGCCCTTTTCGCTGAGATCGAGCGGTTCCGCGTTGCTGGCTGGATTGCTCATAGTCTTTCCTCGTGCACGGTTGCGATCAGTGCTTCTACGCTTTCGATGGGTGTCGTCGGCAGGATTCCGTGGCCGAGATTGACGATATGTCCCCGGGCATCCACGCTTTTCAGTAAAGCGTGCGCGCTCGCACGCGTCGGCTCGGCGCCGCCGAGCAGTATAGCGGGATCGATGTTGCCCTGGACGGCGCGGTTTGGACATTGCCGCTGCAGCGCGGCAAGGTCGACGCGCCAGTCCACGGCAATGACCTCGGCCGGCAGCTCCGCGTAAGCGTCGACGAGATGCGGCGCGTTCTGCAGGAACATGATGCGCGGAATGCCCGCCTCCCCCATGCCGTCGAGCAGACGCCGCAGATGCGGCTCGATGAGTCGTCGCCAGTCGGAGGCCGACAGCAGTCCGGCCCAGGAGTCGAACACCTGAATGGCGTGTGCGCCGGCGGCGTGCTGCGCCGTTACGTATGTCAGCATCAGGGACGTCAGCTTCTGCAGCAGCACATCGAGCAATGCCGGCTCACTTGCCGCGAAGGCGCGCAACGTCGGAAACTCTCGCACACCGCGTCCCTCGACGAGATAGGCAGCGAGCGTCCACGGTGCGCCGCAGAACCCCAGAAGCGCGGTTGAATCGGGCAGTTCGGCGCGCGTCAGCTTCAGGGCCTCGATGACTTCCGGCGCCGTGTTTTGCGGATCGGGGTCGCGCAGTTGCGCGATACCGCGGTTGTCGCGAATCGGGTTGGCGACGACCGGGCCAGGGTCGAAATCGAATTCGACGCCCAGCGCCGGCAACGGACTCATGATATCGGCGAAGACGATCGCAGCATCGAGCGGAAACCGTCGAATCGGCATGAGCGTCACTTCTCGCGCCAGCTCCGCATTACCGGCGAGTGACTTGAAACTATGCTTGCGGCGAAGTTCGCGGTATTCGGGCAGATAGCGGCCGGCCTGGCGCATGATCCACAGAGGTCGGCGCGGCGTCGCTTCGCGACGAATCGCCTGTAGCAGCAAATTACTCACTAAGTCCGTTCCTCGATTGTTCCCTGGTGCTTTTCGGCACCCGGAGTGAATCGGTAGCCCACTCCACGCACCGTATGAATGTGAGCCGGCGCTTCCGGGTTTTTCTCGAATCGTTTGCGCAGGCGCACAATGAAGTTGTCGACTGTCCGCGTCGAAGGGAAGACCTCATAACCCCAGACCCGATCGAGGATGTCTTCGCGCGTGACAATCTGGCCTGACCGTTCACTGAGCAGCTTGAGAATCATCGCTTCCTTGTGGGTCAGGCTGTGAGTCGTGCCATCCCAGGCCGTTGCCTGGTAGGTTCGAAAGTCGACGGTGCCGCCATCGAAAGCGAGTTTCGACTGATCGTCTGAATACCAGGCGCTGCGCTTGAGAATTGCGGCCACTCTGAGCAACAGTTCCCTGAGATGAAACGGTTTGGCGAGATAGTCGTCGCCGCCTGCTTCGAAGCCGCGAATACGATCTTCTGTGTCACTTCGCACCGTAAGAAACAAAACGGGGGTCTGTATTCCGGCCTCGCGAATTCTCGCGCAGACCTGCAATCCGTCGAGCCTGGGCATCATGACGTCCAGGAGAACGAGGTCGAAGCTTTCCGTCTGCAGTTTTTCGAGTCCCTCTGCGCCGTCATGTGCCACCTCGGTTGAATAGCCTTCGAACTCGAGGTTCTCGCGGATTCCCTCTGCGAGATTGATTTCATCGTCGACGACGAGAATGCGCGCTGCGTTTTCGCTCACGGTGCGCTCTCCGGCCAGACGATCTCGAAAATCGCGCCTTTGCCGGGACCA
>JASFSB010000168.1:0-5459 GCA_050114615.1 Gammaproteobacteria bacterium | reverse complement strand
CTCGACACGTGATGCTGCCACTTTGCGGTTCAGCTCAGCGAGTGTGGCCTGCTCTGCATCCCGTTCGCGCCGAACCTTTTCCAGCACCTGGTTTTGCTCGGCGATTCGCAACTCGATACGGCGCAATGCCTGGCGGTCGGCATCCATCCGCGAGACCTCAGCTTCAATACGCGCTTCGAGCTCGCCGATGCGTTCGCGCACGGCATCCAGCTCCTCGCGCTCGTCCTGAGCGGATGCCGCCAGAACGATCGCGAGCACCATGACGCCGGTCAGCAGCCATCTGTGCGCTGCTATAATTCGCCGTCTTTGCCGCCAGACGCCTGGATCATGATTGACCAGTTGCTTGAATTTTCCGGGAATCATCCCTTGCTCATAACGGGTATCGTCGTCGCGTGGCTGGCCGTTATGTTTTATGAATTTCGGCTCAAAAGCCAGAGCTTCTCGCACGTCAGTACAGGCGAAGCAGTGCGATTGATGAATCAGGGAGCCGTTGTGCTCGATGTACGCAAGCCGGAGGATTTCGCTGCCGGGCACATCGTCAATGCCAGGAACGTGGCGCTCGAGGATCTGGCCGATAATCGCAGTCTGCTGGACAAATACCGGAAGAAGGTCGTGCTGACAGTATGTGACAGCGGTACGGCCTCGAATCGAGCGGCGATGCAGCTGCGACGCGAAGGCGTTGAGAAGGTGTTCAGCATACGTGGCGGACTTGCCGGCTGGAAAAGCGAAAACATGCCGATCGAAAAATGAGCCGGTCCGATTCAGCCCCGCAGCCGGGCATCGTCATTTACTCATCGCCGTTTTGCGGCTATTGCGCGGCTGCGAAATCGCTGCTGCATGCCAAAGGCGTGTCCTTCGAGGAAATCGACATCTTCGCGGAACCGCAGCGCCGCGCCGAAATGATCGAACGCAGCGGGCGGCGAACCGTTCCGCAGATTTTCATCGGCGATCAACACGTAGGCGGCTTCGACGACCTGAATTCCCTCGAACGTGCGGGCCGTCTCGACCCGCTTCTCGAAGGCCTCACGTCGAGCGCCTGACGATACGTTTCATCATCACAACGACGAGAGATAGCTGACCATGGCAGACGAAGATCAATCATCGAACAGTCAATCCGCAACGGCGCCACAGGATGCAGCGAGCGCCGCACAGGAAGGGCCGCAGCTCGTACTGCAAAAGATTTACGTAAAGGACCTTTCGTTCGAGTCGCCAAAGGCGCCCGAGGTCTTCACGACCAATGCAGCGCCAACGACGCAACTGAACCTGCGCTATGGGAACCGCGACCTCGGACAGGACAATGTCGAGGTATCCCTGACGATCACCGTCGAAGCCAAACAGGACGAAACCACTTTGTTTCTCGTCGAACTCACCCAGGCCGGTGTCTTCCTGATCCGCGGCTACGACGCCGAGCAGAAGGCGACGATCGTCGGAAGTTTTTGCCCGAATACGCTGTACCCGTTTGCACGCGAAGCGATCGCCGACCTGATTCAGCGCGGCGGGTTCCCGCAGTTGCTGCTGCAACCGATCAACTTCGATGCGCTCTACACGCAGGCGCTCAAGGAGCGCGCCGACCAGGGCATTTCGATGACGCAGGGACCGCAGGCCGGCGGCGGCGGGGAATCTGCGCTCAATTAGCTGTAATCCCGCATGGGGAACTCCGGCGGCAACCAGGGCGGGCATACGGTCGCTGTAATTGGGGCGGGCTCGTGGGGCACGGCGCTCGCGATACAGTTCGCCCGCGCCGGCTCGAACGTCCACCTGTGGTCTCGCAGTCGGCAACTGGCCGCGGCAATCACGGCCTCAGGCCGTAATGCCGCGTACCTGCCGGATCAACCCCTGCCACCGGGGATCGAGTCGACTGCCGACATCGCGCTGGCGCTGCGCGACAGCAAAGACATACTCGTCGCGGTCCCAAGTCACGCTTTTCGTCAGACGCTGCAACTGCTGGCAGACAACGATCTCGCCGGCAAGCGCCTCGCCTGGGCAACCAAGGGCTTCGAGCTCGAAACAGGGCTGTTGCCCCACGAGGTCGCCCGGTCGGTCTTCGGTGAGTCTCTGCCGGCGGCAGTCCTCTCCGGCCCGACATTCGCCGCCGAGGTTGCTGCAGGATTACCGAGTGCGCTGACTGTCGCATCGACCGACGGCGATTACGCACAGCGTCTGGCGAGACGACTCGCGACAGAAACGTTTCGCGCGTACGTGTCCGGAGATGTCATCGGCGTGGAGGTCGGCGGCGCCACAAAAAACGTCTTTGCGATTGGTGCCGGCCTGTGTGACGGGCTTGGTTTCGGCGCAAACACGCGCATCGCGCTGATCACACGCGGTCTCGCTGAGATGACACGGCTCGGACTGCGGCTGGGCGCACAACGCGAAACGTTCATGGGGCTCGCCGGCATGGGTGATCTCGTACTGACCTGTACCGACAATCTCTCACGCAACCGTCGCTTTGGCCTCGCGCTGGCTCAGGGCTCGGATCCAAAAACGGCTCTGGGAGACATCGGCCAGGTCGTCGAAGGCTATCTGGGCGCACGTGCGGTGCGCGACGTTGCACACGCGCACAACGTCGACATGCCGATCATCGAGCAGATCTACCGGATTCTCTACGAAGGATTGAACCCGCTGGATGCGGTCCGAGAACTGATGCTCCGGCCCGTCAGCGACGAAAGCTAGCCGCTCAGCCCGTACTCCCTTCGAAACCGCACTGCCGCCAGGCTTCGTATAAGACGACCGCGGCACTGTTTGACAGGTTGAGGCTGCGGTTGTCCGGACGCATCGGTAGCCGCAGGACCCGTTCGGGCGCAAATCGCGCGAGCACATCGGCCGGTAAGCCACGCGTTTCAGGGCCGAGCACGAAGCTGTCGCCGGCACGATAGCGTCCGGCGAAATATGACCGGCGCCCTTTCGTCGACAAGGCGAAGACCCGCTCGCAATCCAGATCGCCGAGACAATGTTCAATGTCGGAGTGTTCGCGCACGTCAACGAACTCGTGATAGTCGAGCCCGGCACGGCGCAATGCGCGCGCACTCATGTCGAATCCCAGCGGATGCACCAGATGCAGCTGCGCCCCGACATTCGCGCACAGACGAATGATGTTGCCGGTATTCGGCGGAATCTCAGGTTGATAGAGGATCAGGTGGAACACGATAATGAGCCGCAGCGCGAGAGGTAACCTGAACAGCGGACACAGATGAGCCGACTTGCAACCGAGTTTTGTGGCCTGAAGCTGAACTCCCCGACGATCCTTCTGTCGGGCTGTGTCGGATTTGGCGAAGAATATACACGGGTCGAGGGCTTCTCGAATGAGGACGCCGGCGCGATCGTACTCAAGGGGACTACGCTCGAACCACGGACCGGCAATTCGCCGCATCGCATCTGGGAAACGCCGGCTGGCATGCTCAACGCCATCGGCCTGCAAAACCCTGGCGTCGAGCGAGTCGTCAGCGAGATTCTGCCGCAGCTCGATTTCAGCGAAACGCGGTTCTTCGCAAATGTCTGCGGCTCGACGATCGATGACTACGCAGAAGTCACCCGGCGCTTCGACGATTCCCCGATCGATGCGATCGAAATCAATATTTCCTGCCCGAATATCAGGGAAGGCGGCGTGTCATTCGGCAACTATCCGGATATGTCGGCGCGTGTGGTTGCGGCGTGCCGTGCGGTGACGGACAAGCCCATCATCACGAAGCTGTCGCCCAATCAGACTGACATCGTCGCGAACGCGAAAGCCTGCGTCGAGGCCGGGAGCGATGCGCTGGCCGTCATCAACACGATCACGGGCATGGCGATCGACCCGAATACACGCGCGCCGATCATCGGCAACGTTCAGGGAGGACTGTCCGGACCGGCGATCCGGCCGATCGCTCTGCTGAAGGTCTATCAGGTGGCGCAATACGCTCGGCAGCATTCGATACCGATCATCGGACAAGGCGGCATCGCAACGACGCCGGATGCAGTCGAATTCCTGGCCGCCGGCAGTACCGCGATCGGTATCGGGACAGCCTTGTTTTACGATCCGCTCACCGTGCAGCGAATAAACCGCGGCTTACGGGAATATCTCGACACGCACGAGATCGCAGATCTTCGGGCACTCATCGGCAGCGCCTTGCCTGACCCACCCGAGTCGGCCCGGCGAGCCGCCTCCTGACAGCGCAAAGCGGATGAGTATTCACTCGAGCGCGGTCGTCAGTTCCGCAGCAACGATCGATCCGAGTGCGGAAATCGGGCCGTTCAGCATTATCGAGGGCGACGTCACGATCGGCCCGCGCACGCTCGTCGAATCGCATGCGCGAATCGGTCATCGCTTCGGCAGAGTCGAGATTGGCGCTGACAATTACATACAAAACGGCGCCGTCCTCGGCGGACCACCGCAGGATGTCAGCTACACCGGTGGCGACACGAGTCTCGTGATCGGCGATCGCAACCGCATCGGCGAGTACGTCAGCATTTCTCAGGGTACTGAAAAGGGCGGCGGTCAAACCTTTGTCGGCAACGACGTAATGCTAATGGCTTTCGTGCACCTTGGGCACGATTGTCGGATCGGTGATCAGGTCATTATCACCAACGGTACGCAGCTCGCCGGACACTGCCGCGTCGACGATCATGCACTGTTGAGCGGACTCGCCGGAGTGACACAGTTCATCAGACTCGGTCGCTACAGTTTTCTCACGGCCGGCGCATTCGCCAACAAGGACATTCCCCCATTCACGATCGCCGAAGGTCACTGGGCACGACCTCGAGCGATTAACCGCGTCGCTCTGAAGCGCGCGGGCTTCAGCGACGCCGCAAGAAAAAACATTCAGGCGGCGACGCGCATTTTGCTCGATTCGAGCCTCACGATCGCCGCCGTTTGCCAGCGTATTCGTCAGACCTGTGACCCTGACGAACACATCGACTATATCCTCGGATTTCTCGAATCGTCACAGGCTGGTATTGCGCGCCGATGAGGCCGCTGCGAGTCGGTGTGATCGGAGTCGGCTATCTGGGCCGCTTTCACGCTCAGAAATATACTCAGCTCGCTGGCGTCGAGCTCATCGGTGTTTTCGATGTCGACTCCGCGCGCGCTCAGTCCGTTGCGTCAGAGACTGGCTGCACGGCATTCACGAGCGCCGCGGAACTGATCGCCGATGTCGATGCGCTCAGCATCGCAACCAATACGCCATCGCACTACGAACTCGTCGAAGCCAGCCTCGAAGGAGGCAGCCACGTGTTCGTCGAAAAACCGATTGCCGAAACGAGCGCCGAAGCTGCCCGGCTCGTCAGACTGGCCGCAAACAGAGACCTCAAACTGCAGGTAGGCCACATCGAGCGCTTCAACCCCGCCCTGATCGCCGCGCGTGAGCATATGCATGACGTGCGCTTCATCGAGTGTCACCGGCTGGCCGCGTTCAAGCATCGGGGCGCCGATGTCGACGTCGTGCTCGATCTGATGATTCACGACCTGGATATCATCTTATCGATCG
>JASFSB010000167.1:0-5477 GCA_050114615.1 Gammaproteobacteria bacterium | reverse complement strand
TCGAGGAGTTCCTGTTCGATCCTGCCATCGAACGCACCACCGCCAACGCGCTCGAGTGCCGTTAAATCCGCATAAGTGACGTTCGGGCGACGCAGCAATGCGGCTGCAGTCGTCTCGCGCGCCGGTGCTTCGAGCTCGGAGGATTCATCGATGTCGCCTGGACGCACGACGACTGCGGCGAGGCGTACCGATTCGCTGTCGATCAGCGCCTGCTTACGTTCGAAATGCGCCCAGCGGACATCGTCGATCACTCCAAGCCGACGGCCCGTCGGCGTCAGTCTCGCGTCAGCGTTGTCTTCGCGCAGCAACAAGCGATACTCGGCCCGACTCGTAAACATGCGATAGGGCTCACGGGTACCGCGGGTGACGAGATCGTCGATCAGTACGCCGATGTACGCTTCGTCGCGTCGCGGATACCAGGGCGCCTGCCCGCGAATGCGCAGCGCGGCATTGATGCCCGCAACGAGCCCCTGCGCCGCGGCTTCTTCGTAACCGGTCGTGCCGTTGATCTGCCCTGCAAAAAACAGCCCTTCGATTGCTTTGGTCTCAAGCGTCAGACGCAGGTCGCGCGGATCGAAATAGTCATACTCGATGGCATAACCCGGGCGAGTGATATGCGCGTTCTCGAAACCGCGCAATGTTCGCACGAACGCGTGCTGCACATCGAACGGCAGCGACGTCGATATGCCGTTTGGATAAACCTCGTGCGTCGCGAGCCCTTCGGGTTCGACGAACACCTGATGCGAGGAACGATCAGCAAAACGCACGACCTTATCTTCGATCGAGGGACAATACCGCGGCCCGACGCCCTCGATGACGCCGCTGTACATCGGAGAACGCGAGAGACCCTCACGGATGATCTCGTGCGTGCGCTCGGTCGTATGAGAAATGTGACACAGCACCTGTGCGGGATGCTCGCTGCGTGAACCCAGGAAGGAGAATACCGGCCGCGGCGTGTCGCCGGGCTGCGGTTCGAGCTGGCTGTAATCGATCGTACGGCCGTCCACCCGCGGCGGTGTCCCTGTTTTGAGCCGGCCCACGCTGAGTCCCAGATCGCGCAGCTTTGCGGCCAGTCGCGCGGCGGCAGGATCACCTGCACGTCCACCGGCATAGCTGACTTCGCCGACATGAATCCGCCCGGCGAGGAACGTTCCGGTGGTCAGAATGACGATCGGTGCTTCGATTTCGAAGCCCATCTGCGTTACGACACCGCGCACTGTTTCGCCGGTCAGCAGGACGTCATCCACGCCCTGCTGCAGGATTTCGAGGTTCGTCTGAGACTCGAGATGCGATCGAACGGCGCCTCGATACAATGCGCGATCCGCCTGGGCGCGCGTGGCGCGCACGGCCGCACCTTTGCTGGCGTTCAGCGTTCGAAAGTGGATGCCTGCCGCATCGATTGCCCGCGCCATCACACCGCCGAGCGCGTCAACCTCGCGTGTCAGGTGGCCCTTGCCGATGCCACCGATGGCCGGATTGCAGCTCATCTGCCCGAGCGTGTCGATGTTCTGAGTGACCAGCAGTGTGTGCGCGCCGCCGCGCGCTGCCGCGCAGGCAGCTTCGGTCCCGGCATGCCCGCCGCCGACGACGATGCAGTCGAACTGTTTTGGATATCTCATCCGCATAGTGCATTGATTTTAGGGGCAGCATACGCAACGCCGCCAGCCTGGGCTTGGCATAGCGTGCAGCGAGCCTCACACTCCGCGTTCATGCGTTGTGGGCTAATCCGGATTCTGAGCTTCGCCGTGGTCGGTTGCTGGACGACCCATGCGAGCGCACTCGATGAATCCGAGTGTCGGATCGGACTACGCGGCGGTCAGAAAGTTCTGGCTCGTTGCGCGACGCTCGAAGTGCCGGCTGACCCTGACGCACCCGACGGCACGCAACTGGCGCTGGCCGTCGCTCGCATTCCGGCCCTCGCCGCAACGCCGCTACCAGACCCGATCGTGCTGATTCAGGGTGGCCCGGGCGGCAGCTCGATTGATCTGTACCTGAGCATGCGCGGCTCACTGACGGGACTGCGCCGCAACCGCGACATCATCGTCGTGGATCAGCGCGGCACCGGACGGTCGATGGCGGGCCTGAACTGCGAGTCACCCGAAGACGTCGATTTCCAGGTTGCCGGCGCGGAACTCATCCGCGGGCTGCTCGATGACTGCCTCGCTCAGATCGAAGCCGACCCGCGGTTTTATACGACCTCCCTGGCGGTGCGTGATCTCGATGCACTGCGCGCGGCGTACGGCATTGATGCCTGGAATATTTATGGCGTCTCCTACGGCACCCGGGTCGCACAACATTACGTACGCCGCCACCGCGCGCATGTCCGCTCCGTCATCCTCGACGGGAGTCTGCCCGCCCCACGAGTACTCGGGCCCTATATCGCGCTTGCCACGCAGGCTGCGCTCGACGAAATCCTCGCCCGATGCAAACAGGATACCGGCTGTTCGGAGCAATTCGGGGACGTTGAGAGCAAGTTCGCGGAGGTGCGAGAGCGGCTCGATGCGGAGGAAATTCGCGTCGGTCGGGTCGACCGCGCCAGCGGCGAGACGTTCGAGGTACCCCTGCAGCCCGAAATCCTGCTCGGGCTGACGCGATTTATGAGCTATTCGACCGGCACCGCAGCGCTGCTGCCGCTGACGATCCACGAGGCCCATGCCGGTCGCTACGGCACGTTGCTCGATCAGGCTGAACTGATCTTCGGCGGCGTCGACCGGTCGATGAACATGGCGATGCACAACAACGTCATCTGCAGCGAGGACTGGCCGCGCTTCGATCCGGCCAGCGCGCCGGACACCGCCAACACCTACATCGGCGAGGCGATGACACAGACGCTCGACATCATCTGCTCGAACTGGCCCACCGGCCCGGTCGATCCGGATTTCTCCGCGCCATTGGTGACCGACGTTCCGGTGCTGTTCATCTCCGGCAGCGCCGATCCGGCAACCCCGGCGGAATTCGCTGACGAGATCATCGCCGACGGTGTCGGCAACTCCGCGCACATCGTCGTCGAACACCAGGGACACGGCGTATTCGGGATCGGCTGCATGCCGCGGATCGCCGAGCAGTTCATCAATGCCGCAAGCGTGGACGGCCTCGATGTGAGCTGCATCGAAGCGGCCCTGCCGGTGCCCTTTTTCCTCAGTCCCGCCGGCCCTGCGCCATGATCGAGGTCCGCGGACTGACGAAACGCTTCGGCGATGTCGACGCGCTGCGTGGCGTCAGCTTCAGCGCCGCTGACGGTCAGATCACCGGGCTGCTCGGCCCCAACGGCGCCGGCAAATCGACCTGTCTGCGCATTCTTTCGACGGTGCTGAAGCCGAACGACGGCTCGGCGGTCATCGGCGGGCACGAGGTGGCCAGGCAGCCGCTCGCCGTACGGCGCGACATTGGCGTGCTGCCGCATGGTTCCGGGCTCTATCCAAATCTCACTGCGCTCGAGAACATTCGCTATTACGGCGAGCTCCATGGCATGCGCGCAGCGGCGATTGCAGCGCGCTGCGAAGAGCTCGTCGCACGACTGGATATGGCTTCGATCGCGAACCGACGCGCCAAAGGGTTCTCCCAGGGCGAACGCACAAAGGTCGCGCTGGCCCGTGCGCTGGTCCATCGACCCAGACACGTGATTCTCGACGAACCGTCCAATGGTCTCGACGTGATGGCGACACGGCAGCTGCGGGACTGGCTGAGGGAGCTCGCTCAGGCGGGTCACTGCGTGCTGCTGTCCAGTCACGTGATGCAGGAGGTGGCGGCGCTGGTCGACACGCTCGCCATCGTCGCTGCCGGGCGCATCGTCGCCGATGGCACACCGGCTCAGCTGCGCGAACGGTTCGGCCGCGAGGATCTCGAGGAAGTTTTCGTTGCCGCAGTGAGTCAGGCATGAGCCTGCTCGGTACCGTTGCCGCCGTGTGGCGTAAGGAAATGCTCGACACTGCGCGCGACCGGCGCGCGCTGCTCGGCACGCTGTTATTCGGCCCGTTGTTTGGCCCGCTGCTGTTCGCGGTACTGATCAACTTCAGCGTCAACCAGCAGCTCGAATCTGTCGAGGAAGACATCGAAGTTGCGATCATCGGAGCAGAACACGCGCACAATCTCGTCGCTTTTCTGGCAAGTCGCGGCGTCAATGGCATTGATGATCACGGCCTTGCTGATTTCGACGCCGCGACGGCAGCCGTACGAGGCGGCCAACAGGATGTCGTGGTGCTGATCGAGTCGTCCTTTGGCGACGAACTACGCGAGGAGGCCGGCGCGCACGTCGGCCTCGTGTTCGATCAGTCGAACAATACCGCCGGCGCCAAAGTCAACCGCACGCGTAGCACGCTCGAGGCGTATTCACGTCAGATCGGCACGTTACGTCTCGTCGCGCGCGGCGTCACACCCAACATCATGAATCCTTTGATCGTCGACAACTTCGACGTCTCGACGGCGAGCGGAAGATCGGCACTGCTGCTCGGCATATCGACCTACTTTCTTCTGATGGCCCCATTGATGGGCGGCCTGTATCTCGCCATCGACTCGACTGCCGGAGAGCGCGAGCGCAAATCGCTCGAACCCCTGTTGACCACCCCGACGACGCGCGCAGGGCTGTTGATCGGCAAGCTCAGCGCAACGGTCAGCTACATGGCCGTGTCTCTGGCGCTGACACTCGTCAGTTTCAGCATCGCGATCTCGTTCCTCCCGCTCGAGCGCCTCGGCATGAGTTCCGCCTTTAGCCCGATGACGGCGTTCATGGCTTTTCTCGTGCTGTTGCCATTCGTGCCGCTCGGCGCGGCGCTCATGACGATGGTTGCGAGCTTCAGCAAAACGCACAAGGAAGCGCAGAGCTTCCTGTCGTTTCTGATTCTGATCCCGACCCTGCCTTTGATCTTTGCCAGCATCATGAACGTACGTCCGAGCCTCCCTCTGATGCTCGTCCCGAGTCTCAGTCAGCACCTGCTTGTCAGCAATCTCATTCGTGGAGAGACGATCGACACGACCCAGTTCCTGGTGTCTGTGAGCTGGACTTTCGTGCTCGGTGCAATCGTGACCCTCGTCGCAATCAAAGCCTTTAAACGAGAGGGATTTCTCGCTTAGAAGCACGCGTCAATTTATGTAAATGCCGCCGCTGTGCTAATGCGAGCACGGTCACGCCTGAGTATTCGGCCGCATGCGAAAGTCGATAGCAACAACAGGGAACGTTGCAGTTCGGCCGAGCATGTCACAACAATTAATCTACCTGCGCAACGAAGCGCATCCTCTTCGCGACTCACTGACACGCGCGCTCAGTCTGCCGCAGTTTGCCGTATCCATCGAGGAAGAAAAGCATCGCTCAGATGCGCTCAGTCTGCCGTTCGTGCTTTGCCTGATCGACATAGATCGGCTTCGCAATATCAACGATCAGTTCGGTCGCAGGACGGGCGATTCAGTGCTCGTCGAAACGGCGAGTCGGATTCGCTCGGTTCTGGATGACACCGATTTCGATGGCGTCGAATATCTGCATG
>JASFSB010000166.1:0-5487 GCA_050114615.1 Gammaproteobacteria bacterium | reverse complement strand
GGGACGACTGACGCGTTCCGATGGGCTCTACAGCCGCATTCTGGCTGGACGTCCCGCCGTCGGCCATCTGCTGGGTATCGCGTTCGACCTGGCGGGCCTCGCGTTCTTCGTGTGCATTTTGTTCGGCGGCATTCCACGGCTGATCGAGGCCTGGCAGCGCGACTATTTCGCCGGCAACGAGGGTCTGTTTGTCGTGCCCGTCTGGCCGATTCGCCTGATTCTCGTCATCGGCTGCATGGCCGTGTCTATCCAGTTTTTGCTGCTCGCCGGCGGGCACCTGCGGTCGCTGCTGCGCGAACGGGCGATGGTGCGATGACCGGTTTCGAGATCGGAATCGGGTCTGTCGTTGCCATCCTGATCCTGATCTATGCCGGACTCTATGTCCCGGTCGCACTTGGGCTCGTCTCGTTCATCAGCGTATGGCTGCTGCGCGGGACGCTGGAGGCGCCGGTGTACCTGCTGACGCTTGCCGCCTCGAGCAGTCTCGAAGACTACATTTTCGGTGTCATACCGCTGTTTGTGCTAATGGGTCTGCTCGTCAGCCAGTGCGAGCTCGGCAGGGACATCTACGAAGTCGCGAATCACGTACTGCGTCGTTTGCGTGGCGGACTCGGCGTCGCAACCGTCGCGGCCAACGCGGCCTTCGCAGCCATCACCGGCGTCAGTATCGCCTCGGCAGCTGTGTTTACGCGTGTATCAGTGCCGGAGATGCTGCGCTTCGGTTATCGGCCGCGGTTCGCCGTCGGCGTAGTCGCCGGCAGCTCTGTGCTCGGCATGCTGATACCGCCCAGCGTCATGCTGATCATCTACGCGCTGATCACCGAGCAGTCAGTCGCAGATCTGTTCACTGCAGGCATCGTGCCGGGCATCGTGCTGGCGCTTGCTTACATCGTCGCCATCGTCGCAATGGCTCATCTGGCGCCAGCGTATGTCGGTGGACAGCACGTCGACGCGCGCGCCTCCGGGACCGCGCCGGCGATGACAGCAGGAGCGATGACGAGAAAGATCTCACCCCTCGTGGTGCTCGTTCTACTGGTGCTCGGCGGCATCTACGGCGGATTGTTCACGCCGACGGAAGCCGGTGCAGTGGGCGCATTCGGCGCGCTCGTCGTCGCCCTTGTAAAACGCAGGCTCGATCGGACCGCGTTTTGGAACGTTCTCGTCGAAACCGGCCACATCACGGCCTCGATCCTGCTCCTGATCGTTGCCGCATCGATGTACAGCGGCATGCTGGCGCTGTCGGGACTTCCCAACGATCTCGGCGAGTGGATTGCGCGGACGGATATTGGCCTGTACGGCATCCTCGCAATCTACGTTGCATTGCTGATCGTGATGGGAACGATCCTCGACACGACGTCGATCATTCTCATCATGGTGCCGTTGTTTCTGCCCGTGATGGAACCCTATGGCGTCAATCTCGTGTGGTTTGGCATCGTCACGATCGTCGGCGCCGAAATCGGCCTGCTCACGCCCCCGCTCGGGATCGCCTGCTATGTGATCAAGGCGACTCTCGCGGACGACGATCGCATCACCCTGTTCGATATATTCGCCGGCGCCTTTCCGTTCGCCGTCATCATGCTTCTCGTGCTGATCGTGCTGATCGCATTCCCGCAGCTGAGTCTCGTATTCGTTTAGGGGCCGCGATTTCCTATCGCGACGGCGACAGCGGCTCCCATTCCCGGCGAAATCGAAACGCTTCGAAATCGGCTGGCAAGGGCGCCTGCGTTTCAAGCCAGCGTACCGGCTCATCACCGATCGTCTCGAAGCTGTGGAAGCAGCCGACGCCGGTCCATACATAGTGGCCCGGCTCGACGATCCAGGATTCTCCGTCGAGCACCGCCTCGGCCTTCCCCGAGAGCAGAAAATAAGATTCCTCATGCGGATGGTCATGCTGCGTCCCCATCCCGCCTGGCTGAAACTGCACGAGGAACATGGACAAATGCTGCGCTCCGAGCAACCGATCGACGAATTCCCTGATCGAGACGCCGTAGATCGAACTGCTGCGCACACCCGTGCCTGAAATGTCTCCGGCGCCCGTCAGCGAAGTCTCATCGAAATAACCGAGGTGCTTGATGCGCGGGTCGGAGAGATCCGGTACCGGCGCCTCACGGACGAGCGACAGGTCATCGACGAAGATCGTGTCGTCGAAGCCACTATCGAGGGGCTTCGGCTGTGGCGCCATCATTTCGAGAATTCGCACCGGCTCACCACCGGCGTTAAAAAGCGAATAGGCCGTGGCTTTGGGTATCACGCCATAGTGGTTCGCGCCGAGTCGGTGCGCCCTTCCCGCCATGGCCAGGACCACGTTGCCGCCAAGCACATAGAAACCCTTTTCGAAGGCATGCATCACCGGCATCAGATGACCGCCCGGAGCCAGCTCGGCGATGCCCAGACCCATATGCACGGCCGCAGGCGACGTCGTATGATCGATCAGTTCGGCGCGGCGGTAGCCCTCGCTGTGTGCGGCAAATCGCTCCTGCGTCTGCAGTGGTTTGTCATCGACTGTGCCCACGTAGTGGCGCTTCATCACTTTCCCTTCTCCTCAGACCGTCTCGGGACGACCCGACGCAGCCGATCTGACGATTGCTTCGGCTGTCGCTGCGCCGTTGATCATTTCCGCATCGCTGATCGGGAAGGCGGGCCCGCCC
Organism: Gammaproteobacteria bacterium; assembly: GCA_050114615.1. GTDB lineage: Bacteria > Pseudomonadota > Gammaproteobacteria > Steroidobacterales > Rariloculaceae > JAHEEO01. The sequence goes on along the minus strand of JASFSB010000166.1, from coordinate 2,839 downwards.
GAGCACGCCGCGGCAAACGCCTCGAGCTCCGCCGCGACTGAATCGAACAAAGGCACTTCGATGTGCTGCGGTTCGCCCTTCACCGGCTGAATCAGGTACGAGCCAAACACACCCAGGCGTCGTTGTTCCGACGTCTGACCGGCCGCATGGGTGGTCCCGAGCAGCTCTGCCCGCCCCTTCGAGCCGAACACCTCGAAGCGCGAGCTGGCGGCGGTTGCCATCATCGTCGTGATCGTGGCTGTGGGTCCGGCCGTCATGTGCATCACAGCGGTGGTCGTATCATCGACGTCGTTCGGCACGGCGGCTCGGTAGCTCCTCGCGTACGCTTCGTCGAATTCGCCGCACAGGTCGATCATCCCGTCGATTGCGTGAACCGCCATCGGGAACAGACCGCCGCAAGGCGCCAGCGCACGGCTGGCTCGCCATGCATCGGCAGACATCCACAGCCCGTTCGGCCCGGTCATCGTCGAGGCCAGATGCAATACCGTGCCAAGCTCTCCGGAGCGCACGCGCTCCCGGAGGTCCTGCCACGACGGATGGAATCGGCGGTTATATCCGAGGCCGAGTGTTATACCGGCATGCCGCGCGGCCTCCACGACCTCGAGTGCTTCGGCTTTTGTCACAGTAAATGGCTTCTCACTGAAGACGTGTTTGCCCGCGGCGGCGGCGGCCACGATCTGGTCACGATGCACGGCGGGCGGCGTTGCGAGCAATACCGCATCCACGTTCTCGTTACGGAGCAGGTCCGCATAGCTGTCGCAGAGCTCGAGATCATACTCAGCCGCGAAGCGCTGCTTCTCATCAGAGCGTGAGCGGCTTGCCGCGGCTACGAATCGAAGCGCATCGCTGCGGCCCTGGACCGCCTCGACGAGCGTCTTGCCCCACCAGCCAATGCCGACGATCGCCATTTTGATCATTCGTCAATCTCCCTTACTCCGGCAGTGTGCGTCGCGAACCGGAATTTCCCGCCTGCCGGCGTCGCGTGCCACGACTGCAAACAGTTTATATGACGGATACGAAGGCGATAGCATGCGATGCAGAGGCGACGGGGTTCGACCGCGCGGCGCCGGCCGTGCCGGTGCATCATTCCTGTTCGATGTTCGATATGGACCAGGTCGACAGCATTGAAGACACGCTCGCGAAAGTGGTCTGGCTCGATCCGCATATCAACATCTGGCTCTATGTCGAATACGCATGCACACGGTCAACGGGCATGTGCTCTAGATGCCCTCTTTCGGCCAGGAGCGGGCATCCTCATATATGCGGAGCAACGCTTCTTTCATAGGCAGAGCCTGACGAACCTCCTCGAGCACACGCTGACGGTACGCCTGCCAGACACGGGTCTCGTCCTCGTTGAGCTGCGTGCGGACCTTCGTAGGAACGCGCTGGCCGATCAACAGGTTCATATAGCCGGTATAGCCGAACATGGATTCCGCCGGCATCAGGGCCGCAAGCGAGACGGCCGGACCAGTCTCCGCATAAGTGGCCACGAGCTCCTCCGCACCGCCCAAGGACGTTTTTTCTCGGCAATGCTGCCAGAAAGGCGTATTCAGGCGGCGGTTATAGCGATAATGCAACGCCAGAAAATCACGAACGTCGTCCCAGACTTCCCCGAAGCGTCTGTTTGCGACGGCGATCAGCGCCTCCGACGGACGGCGATCGCCGTCTCGAATCGCCGTGACCAGGTAAGAGCACTGCGATGCGATGAGATGCAACGCGGTCGATTCGAGCGGCTCGACAAATGCGGATGAGTTGCCGACGCCAGCGACGTTACCGATCCAAAAGCGGTCGTGGCGACCCGACGGAAACCGGATCAGACGCAGGTCGTCGCCGAGCGCCGGGTTTTTGTCCTTCATTTCGCGCATCGCCTCATCGGTCGAACAGTGCGCCGAGGAAAACACATAGCCGCGATTCGCAAGGTCGAGAAAATCGATTTGCCAGCACCAGCCATGGTCCATCGTCTCGACCTTCGTATACGGGTGGATGCTCGTATCGTCGTCCGGTCGGTCCCAGGAACCGACCACGGCTGCATCACAGAGCAGCGTGTCGCTGTACGGCTGAAATTTCGCCCCCATCGTTTCCTTGAGCAGAAGCGACTTGAATCCACTGCAGTCGACGAAAAAATCACCTTCGATCTCGCGACCATCCGCAAGGCGAAGGCTCCGGACGTCGCCCGAATCCTGACGATTGACCTCGACGATCTCGCCGTCGACAACGTCAGCGCCGAGTTCCTTCACCTTACGCTGCAGATAGGCGATGAACCCTGGATTCGGGATGTGATAGGCCGCTCGTGGATCTGCCGCTGCGCGACCGTTCATCATCCTGCATGGCGCAAGGTCACGATCCATCATTGCGCCGTAGTGGCTGGTGTCCGTCATGCCATCGAGACAGTAGAACGCGTTGACCTTTTCCAGGTTGGCCACGTTTCTGTCCAGGAAACGTTCGAACGGGTAGTTGAAGTGCGTCTCCGACGGATCGCCCCATTCCAGCCGCAGGCCCAGCTTCCAGCTCGGCCTGACCTCGCGCATGAATTCACCGCGATCGAGCCTGACGATTTTGTGGAGGTAGTCGACGAATCCCTGCGTCGTCGACTCGCCAACGCCGATCACCGGGATATCGGCAGAGTACACGACGACCAGCTCGATGCGGGGCAGGAAAATCCGAAATGACAGCGCGGCAAGAAATCCCGCACTGCCGCCGCCGGCAACGACGACTTTGTTAGTGGGTTTGCTCATCAGGACATACTTTCAGGCTAAACCAGACACTGCTGGCAAAATAGTGGGCCGCAAACCCGATCGCAAGCGATTAGTTGATTTCGATCGGATCGTAGTCCGGCGAG
>JASFSB010000165.1:0-5509 GCA_050114615.1 Gammaproteobacteria bacterium | reverse complement strand
TGAGCTGGAAAGCTCGGGAATCAACTTCACTCTCCCATTCGATAACGAACGCACCCGAGTGACTCTTACGGGCGGCTTCTGGAACAGCAAGAAGAGCCGCGAATATTACGGCTACAACGTCGCTCTGAATTCCACAGGCGTGCCTGTGTCAGTTCGTTCGGGAACGCCATCGGATTTTCTGGCGCCGGGCAAACTCACCATCGGGAACGGCTACGATCTGACACTCGATGCCGGTATCGGTACTGAAAGTTACCTTGCCGGGCAGAAAGTCGACGCAGGCTACATCATGTTCGATACGGAAGTCGGTACGGACTGGCGATTTACAGTCGGCGGCCGCTGGGAAGCGTATCAGCAGGCCGTATTGCCGGTGAACCTGCTCGACTTCTCGGGTTCCTGGATCATCAATCTGCAGAATCAACTGGCCGATCCGACTTCGCGCCTGGCAGTCAACGAAGATGACGTATTCGGCTCTTTCGCGATTACGCGTTCCGGCAGCGGTCTGCTCGGCTCGGATCAGTTCCAGTTTCGGTTCAGCTACGGTGAAACCATCGTTCGCCCGGATCTGCGCGAAGTCGCCGGTACGGCGGACTTTCCGGTGTTCTACCTCGATCCGGAGCTCGACGTTCGAATCGCCGGCAACCCCTTCGTGACTTCTTCACCGATCGATAACCTCGAGTTCCGCGGTGAGTTTTACTACGGTAACGGTGATAACTTCTCCGTGTCCTTGTTTCAGAAGGACATCAAATCCCCGATCGAGCGTATTCGTGCGGTCGGCACCGATGATAACGTCGTCCTGACGTTCGATAACGCTGAATCCGGTGAGGTTTACGGCATCGAGTTTGAGGGCACTAAACAGCTCTGGCGCGGTCTGTTTATCGCCGGTAACGTGACTCTTAGCGATTCTGATCTGACTTTCAGTGAAAACGCGCTGTTCGACGTAACGAACCGGTCGCGACGTCTGACCGGTCATTCGGAATATCTGGCCAATGCAACGCTCGGCTTCGACTCCGATAACGGCAAGCACAGCGCATTCCTGAACTACAACGTTTATGGAGAGCGAATATTCGCTGCTGGTATCGAGGGAATCGACGATGCCTACGAGCAACCCTTCAATACGCTCGGAATCGTCTACAAATATTTCCCGACTGATCGTCTGCAGATCGAAGCGAAGCTCGACAACATCCTTGACGAAGAGTTCGAGATTCAGCAGCTGAACGCGGACGGTGATCTCGCGCGCATCATCGTGCAGCAGGCAGGCACGAGTTTCGGCATGTCAATCCGTCTGAGTTTCTAAGAGACAAGTGTGCCGGCGATTGAGCCGGCACTTTGGTATGTATCTGGTGCAAGTCCTGTCAGGACTCGCCGAGCGTTTCACGAAAGCGATAACCGAAGCTGCGCACGGTCTGGATCATCTTGTCGCAGCCATAGGGTTCGAGGACCTGTCGCAGGCGGCGCACGTGCACGTCTACGGTTCGTGAGCCAGCGGTGATATTCGTTCGCCAGGCGCCTTTGAGGATTTCATCGCGACTAAAGACGCGCCCGGGATTTTCCATGAAGAAGTTGATCAGGCGGAACTCAGTGGGTGCGAGTTCCACGGGTTCGCCGTTGACGCACAGACAGTGCACCTTCTTATCGAGGACAAGGGGACCAGTCGAGAGTTGTTTTCTGTCGATGTGAACGCGTCGGCGCAATGAAGCATTGAGGCGAGCGAGCAACTCGTTCTTGTCCGCGGGAATTCGTACGCAGTCGTCGTAACCCATGTCGAGCGCAGCCAGCGCGTCGCTCAACTCGGCATCTCGGGCAGTTACGATGGCACAGGCATTGGCATGCCCGTTCGTGTGCATGATGCTGTCGAGAAAGCTGCGTGCCGCAGTGGTCGTGCTCCACTGGACCAGCACCGCATCCGGATGCGTATGTTCCATGAGCCGACTCGCCGCTTCAGCGGAAGCAGCTTCGATCACGGCATGGCCGTTCGATTCCAGCAGCTCACGAATCTCGGCACTTTGCTTTGGGTCGGGCTGCACAATGAGAATGTCGCTGCGCATCGGTAAACCAGCGGTTCCAGTGCGCTTAGTGCAACACCTCGATGTTGCATGTTATTTACCAATTTGTAACAAAAATATTACAGACGCCCCGCAGGACCTTGTCAGCCGAGGCTTGCCAGCCACTCGTCGTCCGATCCCTCGGCGATATCGTCGAAAAGGTAAGTCCCGAGATATCGTTCGCCGGTATCGGGCAGCATGGCGAGCAGTACTGAGCCCTCAGCCGCCTTTTCCGCGGCCTTCATCGCGGCAGCGAGTGTGGCCCCGGCCGAGATTCCCACAAAGATGCCCTCCTCAGCCGCGAGCCGCCGTGCCATCTCCTTGGCGTGCTCGTCCTCGACTGGCAGCAGGTGGTCGTAGACCTGTGGATTCAGGACGTCCGGGACGAAGTCCGGAGTCCAGCCCTGAATCTTGTGCGGTTGCCATTCCTTACCGCCGAGCAGCGAAGCGCCGGCGGGTTCAGTCGCGACGATCTGGACGTCGGGGCGCGCCAGTTTGATCATTTCCCCGGCGCCGGTCATCGTGCCGCCGGTTCCCCAGCCCGTGACCCAGTAGTCCAGCCGTCGCCCGGCGAAATCCGACAGGATTTCCGCACCGGTCGTCTGACGGTGGAAGGCCGGGTTGGCGGGATTTTGAAATTGACGGGCGAGGAACCAGCCATGTTTTTCGGCCAGCGCTTCCGCGAGTTTGACCATTCCGGTACCGCGTTCGGCAGCCGGCGTCAGAATCACTCGGGCACCGAGTGCACGCATTATTTTTCGGCGTTCAACTGAAAACGTTTCGACCATCGTCGCGACGAACGGATAGCCGAGTGCCGCACATACCATTGCCAGCGCGATACCGGTATTGCCGGAGGTTGCCTCGACGACGGTCTGTCCCGGTTTGAGCACACCGCGGTCTTCAGCGTCTTTGATGATCGCAAGTGCGAGTCGATCCTTTACTGAGCTCAACGGATTGAACGCTTCCATCTTGACGTAGATCGTTACGTGTTTCGGAGCGATGCGATTGAGTTTGACTACCGGCGTGTTTCCGATCGTGTCCAGTATCGAGTCGTAGATCATCGATGAATCCCCTGTTAATCGCCTCTGTTAATTGCCGCTGTTGATCGTAGTACTGCCACGCACCCCGACGCATGCACGAAGCTTACACGAGCCCCGCTTCCGGATGGGAGTCCGGTTCGTGTGTCTGCGGGTGAAACCATTCGAGTTCGCTCGCCAGCTCGACGACGCGACCGACGATCAACAGCGCCGGTGAGCCGATCTCGACGTCTGCGGCAGGATCGGCCAGTTGCCCGAGCGTCGTTCTGGAAATCCGCTGATTCGCCAGCGTGCCGTTCTCGACGATTGCGACTGGCGTCTGTGGCGCATGTCCGAGCTCGATCAGCTGTTGCGCCGTTGCGGCGTGTCGCGCTGCCGCCATGAACAGGGCCACAGTGCGCTGCGCGGGATTCGCTCCCAGATCGACGTCGCCGCCGACGCGTGCGTGTCCGGTCGTCATCAGCAGGCTCTGCGAGATTTCGCGCCATGTCAGCGGTATGCCCGCATAGGCCGCGCAGCCTGCAACCGCCGAGACCCCCGGCACGATCTGATAGCTGAGTCCGGCTTCGCGAAGCGCGGTGAGCTCATCGGCCAGGCGAGCAAACACCATCGGATCGCCGCCCTTGAGCCGGCAGACTCGTTTCCCTTCGCTGACGAGCTGCACGAGCAGGCGATTAATCTCGCTCTGGGGCGTGCTCTTCTTTCCGGCTGCCTTGCCAACGCTGATGAACTCCGCTTCGCGCCGCGCGAACTCGAGTACCTCGGGACTGACGAGTCTGTCGTACAGGACGACGTCAGCCCGTGCCAGTAGCTGCCGGCCGCGCAGCGTCAGCAGACCGGCATCCCCTGGGCCGGCGCCGACGATCCAGGCCTCGCCTTCGGGCTGCTGATCCGTGCCGCTCGTTTCCAGTTGCAGGTCGAAGCTCTCGTCGCGTGCATCGTTGCGACCCGCATATGCGTGCTCGGCCGTGCCGCTGTCGATGATGGTCTCCCAGAACCGCCGTCGCAATCGGCCGTCCGGGATCCGGGCAACGACGTCTGCCCGCCGGCTGCGCAGGAATTCCGCGAACTCGCCGATCCGCGCCGGCACAAGCGCTTCAATGCGTCCCTTGATCCAGCGCGCGAGCACCGGAGAATCGCCCGAAGTCGATATGGCGATCGCGACCGGATCTTTGTCGATGACCGCCGGCATGATGAAGCTGCACAATTCCGGAGAGTCGACGACGCTGCAAAACCGCATCGATTTCTCAGCCGAATGAGCGACCGCAGCGTTGACGGCATGATCATCCGTTGCGGCCACGATCAGCCAGAATGGATCGAGCGCATCGTCGTCGAAGTTCTTCTCGATCAGCCGGATCCGGCCATCCTCGAGCATCGAGCGCAGCGCCGGTTCGATTTCCGGAGCGAGGACAGTCACCTCAGCGCCGCAACGTCGCAGGAATTCGACGCGTCGCTGCGCGACCGTACCGCCGCCGACCACGAGACAGGGTCGGCCGCGAAGCTCAGCGAACATCGGGAGATATTGCATAGGTATTCCGGCTCTGTGGATCGGCCTGTGCCGACGATCTTATTACGATCCGCTATGGCTGCAAGTGCTTCACGCCCCGTGATCGCTTGCGTAGCCCCCTAACAAATGGTTATATGCCCGCATCGAGCAAACGCTCCGGGACTCGCGGCAGTGACACTCAAACAATTCAAATATCTCATTGGTATCGTCGACGCCGGCCTCAACATCACGGCCGCTGCCGAACGGCTGTACACCAGCCAGCCCGGTATCAGCAAGCAGCTGAAGCAGCTCGAAGCCGAACTCGGGGTGCAGCTGTTTACGCGCAAAGGCAAGAGTCTCGCTGCAGTGACGCCAGCGGGACGCGAGGTCGTTGCGCGCGCACGCCGAATTCTCCGCGAGGTGGAAAACATTCGCAGTCTCGCGAGCGACATGACGGCGGAGCAGGAGGGGACGCTCGCGATTGCGACGACGCATACTCAGGCCCGCTACGTCCTGCCTGAAGTCATTCGTGCCTTTCGACAGAAGTATCCGAAAGTAGATCTGGACCTGCATCACGGCACCTCGGAGCAGATCGCCGAGCTCATTGGCACGAACCAGGTCGATTTTGCGATCGCGACCGGGTCTCAGGAACTGTTCCCGCAATTGACGATGCTGCCGATTTATCGCTGGAAACGCATCGTCTTCGTGCCGAGGAATCATCCGCTGGCACTCGATGATCGACCGATCGACCTCGAACGCCTGTCCGAGTTTCCGCTCGTCACATACGTGTTCAGTCTCACCGGTGAGTCCTCGTTCCGAAAGGCGTTTACCGATCGCGGCCTCGAGCCGCGGGTCGTGTTCACTGCGCGTGACGCGGACGTCATCAAGACCTATGTGCGCATGGAAATGGGCGTCGGCGTCATTGCTGCGATGGCCTTCGAAGA
>JASFSB010000164.1:0-5538 GCA_050114615.1 Gammaproteobacteria bacterium | reverse complement strand
TCGGCGGCAGCCTCGTGCTGCGCTGCCCCTTCATCAGCTCCGCAAAACTGATGCTGCCGACGAACTCACCCACCCGGTTGACGACGGGCGCCTCCGGTTGCCATTCCCAGCAATCCCGTCGTTGCGCCGACATGACGGATTCGCGCGCCCAGATGGTCTCGATTGGCTCGACGATCGAGCCGAGCGCTCCGCCGCGATGCGCGAGGCGGAGCAATGTCATGCCCTGCACGGCGCCCCGTGGCCGGCGTTCGCGATCCACAACATAGACCCGCGGCTCGGCATGCTCGTCGTGCTCCAGCAGATCCGCTGCCTCGCTCACACTGTAATCGCTGGAAAACGTCAGGACGCTGGGATTCATCCAGGCGCCGACTGCGTTTGTCGGATATCTCAACAACAATCCGAGCGCCGCAGCACGGGCAGATCCTACCTGGCGCAGGACCTCCTCACGTGCCGGCCGCGGCAAGTGGCGCAACAACACCGCGCCGGTCAGTACGGGAAGATCCTCGAGAAGCAAGGCGATGTTCTGCACCGACATTCGTTCGGCGCACCGCGCCGAGGAGCTCGGCAGCATCCGCCGCAACACCGAGGCGGCGGTCGATGTGGGCGCAGCCTCCAGCACCGCAGCGGCCTGCGCCGCGTCGATCGTCTCGAGCAACCTGGCTGCGACGTCAGGACGTCTGCGCAGGAATGCGGCCGCGAGTTTCTCTTCAGCGGCCACTGCCAGGCTCGTCCGGTATCCGGGTGATCGGTTCTCGCGAGATATGACCGCCGGGGATCGAAACATCACCTTCCGCAGCCTCGAGGAACAGATAGCCATCGGCAAACCTGACGATGCGGCCTTCATATCCGCCGATCTTTACGAATTCGCCTGGGCTGAAGTGCTTTTGAGCGTAGCGTACGCCGACGATGTTTGCGAGATGCTCTCGGATTCCCAGTGCGAGCGCGAAACCGACTCCGGCGAGCGCGACACCGACCACGACGGTCGTCAGTTGAATGACAAACGTGACGTCTATCCCGAGCACACTCGTTCCGATCACCGCACCGGTCAAAACGACCGCTACCTGACAGAACCGCCCGATGAATCGGCTATTGCCGGCACCCATGCTTTCAGCCGCCGGCTCTACGATCTGGCGCACCAGACTACCCGCGAATAAAGACAACAGGATGATCAAGAGACCACCCAGAAGAATCGGGAGATAACTGATCAGTCGCGCCGTCCAGTCATCGATCAATGGGATCTCGAGGCTGCCGAGCGCGGCCGCAATGGAAACGAGAAAAACAGTCCAGAACACGATGGCCGCGATGCCCCTCGTCAGCGCGTGATGCGCGCCGCCGGCCTGACCGACGCCGGCACTGAACAGCCAGTCGACCCGGTGGACTGCCCGAACGGTTGCGAAGCGCAGAACTCGCGCAACCAGCCAGCCGACCAACACGACAATGGCGGCGAACAGGAGTGACGGTACCAACTCAGCGAACGATTGCGCAGCCTCCTGAAGGATCGCGAGCAGCCGATCTCCCCACTCCCGTAACTTCTCCATATTGCGGGTACTCCGCAAACGCAGGCAGGCTCAGATAGTGCACCGACGCGGACCCATTGGCAATGACGGTACCTTCGGGCATCGACTCGGCGGTACACTCTGCGGAAACCTGCGGAACACCAATGACAGAACCATTCATCTGGATCGGTATCGTTTTTTGCCTCACTCAATCGGCCATGTTTTCAGGTCTGAATCTGGCGTTCTTCAGTCTCAGCAGGCTGCGACTGGAGGCGGAGGCGGCAACCGGCAATCGAGCAGCCGACAATATTCTCGAACTGCGCCGGGATGCGAATTTTTTGCTTACGACGATCCTGTGGGGAAACGTCGGAATAAACGTTTTGCTGACGCTGCTGTCGAACTCTGTGCTGGCGGGAGTCACGGCATTCGCGTTTTCGACGATTGTGATCACGTTTGCCGGAGAGATTTTGCCGCAGGCTTACTTTTCTCGCAGAGCAATGACGATGGCAGCGTTGCTCGGCCCACTCCTGCGTCTGTATCAGTTCCTGCTGTATCCTTTCGCAAAACCAAGCGCATGGATGCTGGATAAATGGCTGGGCACGGAACACACCGAGTACCTCAAAGAGCGCCAGCTCAAGGGCGTCATTCAACAGCATATCCAGTCGGAGCATGCAGAGATTGATTTCGTCGAGGGACGCGGGGCTTTGAACTTTCTCGACATCGACGATGTTCCGATTTCCGAAGAGGGAGAAGCTGTCGATGCTGCAAGTCTGATCGCCTTGCCGACCAGGGTGGATCTGCCGATCGTGCCGGAAGTGCGGTCTCTGGAGGACGATTTCGTTCGCAGCGTCAACGCTTCGGGCAGGAAGTGGGTCATTCTGACTGACCTCGAGGAACGCCCCCAGCTCCTGCTGGACGCGGATGCCTATTTGCGGGCCGTGTTGAATGATGCAGCGTCCCTGGATCCTTATGCGTATTGCCACCGGCCGATCGTCATTTCCAATCCGAATAATCCACTCGGCCACATCATCCGTGATCTGAGGAAGGGCATGGATCCGCAAAGCGACGCAGTCATCGATAAGGATATCGTGCTGCTGTGGACCGCTACGGAAAAGCGCGTCATTACCGGAGCTGACCTGCTGGGCAGACTGCTTAGGGGGATCGACGCAGTTGAGTAGCGCCACCCAATCACCGATTTGGGGCGCCTGGTCCATCGAGCCCGGCGAGTGGGCACGTTGGGAGATTGGCTCATTGATCCTCTATGCCCGGCCGCGCCGTAAGGAGTGGGCCTTTGCCTGGCACTCCTCCGAGGAAGCTTCGCTGGACTCGGTGTCCGTCCAAAACCCTTCTCCAGAGCCTCCGGATGAAACGTCTTGCCAGTTTGCAAGAGTCGCCGGTGACAATATGCCAAGCAAGATGAGGCTGGCGCCCCGACTTGGTGACCGGGCGTTTGTCGTGCGACCGGATTTGCGATTGTCTCTGCCGGCCGGGCAGCAGACGGTGCTGTTCATCAGCACCGTGTTGTGGGTGACCGTCTCGATCGAGCTCGATGCAACCGAAAGCACGCAAGCGACGCTGCTCGACGTTCCGGCGGCGCGTCCTTCAGATACCTGGTTCGGACCAAATACGCTCGAAGGGGAGCTTTGTTACGCGAGTCGCACGAACGCCCGGACAGATCTCGCCGAAATCGGTCCGCGCCCGCATCGTGCAGTCACGCCGGTGGAAATCTTCAACCGAGGAATCGATGCACTCGACGTCGAGCAGTTAAGAGTTCCCGTTTCGACGCTGCGTCTTTACGATAGCGCCGACGGCCGGATCTGGACGGACTCGGTCAGGTTCATTCGTGATAAAGGAGAGCGCGAAGCGCAGCTGGAGATTTCGGAAGCGAGCGATCACCTGCCGTCCGAGCTCAGGCAGATTTCCGAGCCCCGCCATACTGCAGAAGTCGGCACGATTGTCGCGGCGTTCAGTCGATTTCTCGGGTAACGAACATGGATGAATTAGCCAACATAGACATGACACCCGATCTTGTGGCGTGGATCAGAGCAGGGACAATTCTGATCATCGGGCTCGTTCTTGCACGTATCCTGAGTCAGCTTGCCTATCGCGGCGCCAGCACGCCTATGGGACCCAATACAGCAGCCCTGCTGCGGCGTTTCGTTTTTTACGGCATCGCCGTCCTGGCCTGCATATCGACCATGCGGGAACTTGGATTCAGCTTCAGCGTGCTGCTCGGAGCCGCCGGAGTCTTTTCGATCGCGCTGGGTTTCGCGTCACAGACGTCGGCTTCAAACCTCGTCAGCGGAATTTTTCTCGTTGCTGAGAAAGCATTCGCCGTTGGCGATATCATAAAGGTCGGCAACACGACGGGAGAGGTCCTCTCCATAGATTTGCTATCCGTGAAGATTCGTACGTTCGACAACCTGTTCATCCGAGTTCCCAACGAAACGCTGCTGAAGGGAGAAATCACGAACATCTCTCGTTTGCCCATCCGGCGAATGGATTTTCAGATCGGCGTTGCCTACAAGGAAGACCTCCGCCAGGTGCACGAGCTGCTCGTCTCGGTCGCCGACTCGTTCGAACTCTGTCTGGATCAACCTCGCCCAATCGTCATTTTTCAGGGATTCGGCGATTCGTCGGTCAACCTCCAGCTATCCGCATGGTCGGCAAGAGAGAACTTTTTGGAGCTTCGCAATCGGATCCCGCAGCGAGTCAAACAGGCTTTTGACGAAGCTGGAATCGAGATTCCGTTTCCGCACCGCACGATCTACCCGGCGGGCTCCGATTACCCTATACCGATACATATTGACCAGAAGATGCCGGAGGAGATTTGAAATTCAGAGACTACTACGAGGTTATGGGCGTGCCTCGTAACGCGACGGAGGACGAAATCAAACGTGCTTATCGCCGTCTCGCCCGCAAGTATCATCCGGATGTCAGCAAGGAACCTGACGCCGAGAGTAAATTCAAGGAAGTCGGAGAAGCATATGAAGTTCTGAAGGATAGTGAAAAACGCGCAGCTTATGATCAGCTCGGCAGCCGATGGAAAGAGGGACAGGACTTCCGTCCGCCGCCGGACTGGGACTTCCAGTCCAAAGGCGGCGATAACGCCCACGCGTTCAGTGAGTTTTTCGAAGACCTGTTCGGCGGGGGGCGTGGCGCACGCCGCTCGAGCTTTCGCAGCAAAGGGCCCGATCGTCAGGCTGATATAACGGTCACGCTGGAGGAAGCGTTCGAGGGCACGACGCGTTCGTTTTCGCTCGAACAAATCGAGCACGACGAGCAGGGCCGTCTGATTCGCAAAGAGCGACAGCTGAAGGTCAGGATTCCGGCCGGCGTCACCGAAGGACGTCAGGTCCGGCTGACCGGCCAGGGTAATCCCGGGATCGGCGGCGGACCTTCCGGCGACTTGTTTCTGCGCGTGCACCTGATGCCGCACCGGGTATTCAAAGTGGATGGCAAAGACATCAGTCTGGATCTCCCGATCACGCCCTGGGAAGCAGCGCTCGGTGAGACTGTTCGCGTGCCAACGCTGTCCGGCGATGTGGATCTGCGCATACCCAGGGGCTCGCAATCGGGACGGCGCCTGCGCCTCAAAGGGAAAGGTCTGCCCGGGAAGCCACCCGGCGACCAGCACGTCATCCTGAAGATAATGACGCCCTCAGCGGACACACAGGCACATGAGGAGTTTTATCGGCAGATGGCAAAAACGATGCCTATGAATCCACGCTTATCCACGGAAGAGCAGTCATGAGCGAGCTAGACGTCCTGCACGCAATAGTGCTCGATGAGAGTCTGACTTTGACGTTGAGCGAAGTCTGCGAGATCTGCGGCGTAGAAGAGGTACATGTATTCGAAATGGTGCGGGAAGGCATTGCTGAACCCATCGATCCCGAAGCGGGACGCTGGGCATTCTCGGGCGTTGCCGTCGCGCGCATCAGAACCGCACATCGGCTGCAGCGGGACCTGCACGTGAATCTGGCTGGAGCCGCACTCGCACTCGATTTGCTCGAAGAAATCGACCGGCTCAGAGTTATTCGAC
>JASFSB010000163.1:0-5538 GCA_050114615.1 Gammaproteobacteria bacterium | reverse complement strand
TCGAGCGCCTGAAGGAAGGTGGTCGCGCTGAAACCGGGCTGGCGAGGGTCTTGCGCGGTTTGGGTCGATTCGCATTCGGCAACGGCAAGCTCGTTGTCGCTGTCACTGCCGTGTTTCTGGGCGTGAGTATCGCCGGCGTCACGCGGATCGAGATCAATGACAACCCGGTTCGCTGGTTCAAACAGACGCATCGAATACGAGTTGCCGATGAGGTATTGAACGAGCATTTTGCCGGAACCTACGATGCGTTTGTCGTGCTGCAGCACGACGATCAGGCAGCGCTGGACGAGTTCCGCGCAAATGCGACGAGCCTGCTCGGCGAGCTCGAGCGAGCCGGCGCGAATGTCGATCAGATCGCGGCGCTCGTGGATGCGCCGGATTCGGATTCCTTCTTCGGGCGTATCATATCTGCCGTCGACGATGCGCTGTTTGAGTCGACCGTCGAAACCGAAGCCGGCTTCGAAGCGTTGCTGGCTTTGACCGAAGAAGCACAAAGCTCGTCACGATATTTTCAGTCACCCGAAGCGCTCGCGCTCATCGAGCGGCTGCAGGAAGCGTTGCTGAACTCCGGCCTCGTCGGCAAGACGAATGCGCTGCCGGACGTCGTCAAGGTCGTCAATCGGGAGCTGCGCAGCGGTGAAGCACGCGACTATGCGATCCCTCAGAGCGTGCCAGCGGTTGCGCAAACCCTGCTTCAGTTTCAGTCATCGCATCGTCCGCAGGACCTCTGGCACATGGTTACCCCGGACTATCGCTCGACTGCAGTCTGGCTTCAGCTGACCAGCGGTGACAACCAGGACATGTCCGCTGTCATCGCGTCGCTGGATGACTACCTGCGGGCGAACCCTCTGCCTGCCGGCGTGTCGATGAACTGGGCGGGTAAGACCTATATCAACGTCGTGTGGCAGAGCGAAATGGTCGCCGGCATGCTGAAAAGTCTGCTCGGGGCATTCGTCATCGTTTTCTTCATGATGACCATACTGTTTCGCTCGCCGTCATTCGGTTTGCTCGCGATGCTGCCTTTGACGGTCACGATTCTCGGCGTCTACGGCCTGATCGGCTGGATTGGAAAAGACTACGACATGCCGATAGCGGTCCTGTCCTCCCTGACGCTCGGGCTTTCAGTGGATTTCGCAATTCACTTCATACAGCGGTTCCGCGATCTGACTGCGGCTGAGCACTCCGTTGACGGCGCCCAGGCGTTGATGTTCGAGGAACCGGCAAGAGCGATTACACGAAATGCGATCGTCATAGCCTTCGGTTTCACGCCACTGTTTTTTGCGCCGCTCGTTCCATATATCACGGTCGGTGCGTTCATGGCGTCCATCATGATTATTTCAGGATTTTCAACACTGATCCTGCTTCCGGCCGTACTGTCACTCGGCGGGAAATGGTTTTTCAGTACCAGGACTCAAAGGAGCTGACAATGAACCTTCGGATTGTCGATTCACTCCGCCGCGCAGCCGCACTGCTGGCAATGACGCTTTGGGGCGTCAGCGCGCATGCCCAGGTCCTGACAGATGCTGACGCAATCGTTAACCGCGCGAATCTGGCGGCCTATTACGCCGGACAGGACGGACGCTCCGAAGTGCGCATGATCATTCGGGACGCCCAGGATCGGGAACAGCGTCGGCAATTCCACGTGCTCAGGCGAGATATCGAAGACGGCGGAGATCAGGAGTTCCTCGTCGTTTTCAGTCAGCCATCAGATGTACGTGATACGGCCTATCTCGTCAGAAAGCATGCCGGTGCCGATGACGATCGGTGGCTGTTTTTGCCAGGGCTCGATCTCGTCAGACGGGTATCGGCCGGCGACAAGCGAACGAGCTTTGTCGGCGCGCACTACTTTTATGAGGACGTCTCAGGACGCGGCCCCGATGAGGATACGCATACGCTGATCGAGACGACCGATGAGTTCTACCTGCTCGAGCATACACCGAAAGACGCATCCACCGTCGAATTCAGCTCGTACCAGACCTGGATCGACAGGGAAACATTTCTGCCCATGAAGATCGAGTATCGCGACGCCGCCGGAGCGCTCTACAGGCGTGTCGAAGTTCTGCGTGTCGAGGAGATCGAGGGATATCCGACGGTAACGCTGAGTCGCGTCAGCGATCTCGCGGGCGGCGGGCAGACAGACATGCAGTTTCGCAACATCGACTACGACCTCGGGTTCGATGAATCCGTGTTCACGGAACGCTCACTGCGCAACCCACCGCGGCAGTGGCTGGGGCGCGCGGAGCGCTGACGGGCGGTCATGCGCATCTTTCCGGCGCTGGTGCTCGTGCTCGTGCTGCCTGCGTTCGCACAGGAAGCCACTGACGATATCGATGACCCGTTCGCGGATTTCGACGAGGGGTTCGAAGAGCAGGCGCGTGGTCTGCCCTGGAGCGGCTTCGTCGAAGCTGCTTATGGTCGCAGACTCGATGCGGACCCCGGCTTTTCGACTCGCCAGACTCTGGGTGATTTACGGGCGCGGATCGAAACCGACTGGTCGAACGATACAGTACGACTGACTCTCTCAGGTGATGCGCTGTACGACGACTATGAATCGGAATTCGAAACCGAGTTTCGCGAGCTGAATTTCCAGCTCTCCCCGGCGGGTCGGATCGACCTGAAAGTCGGTCGTCAGGTACTGACCTGGGGCACGGGCGACCTGCTGTTTCTCAACGACCTGTTCCCAAAGAGCTGGGTCAGCTTCTTTTCCGGGAGAGACGACGAGTACCTCAAAGCGCCATCTGATGCGGTACGACTGACCTGGTATGCCGATGCAATCGGTGTCGATATCGCCTGGTCGCCTGAATTCGAACCGGACGAGTATCTGACCGGGGGTCGGTTCTCGTTCTTTTCGCCGCCGGCCGGCCGCATCGTTGCACCCCGCCCGCCACTGGCCGGCGTCGAGCCCGAACACGATTTCGACAACGGCGAACTGGCCATGCGGCTCTTCAGGACTGTGGGCGCAACGGAATACGCGGTTTACCTGTACCGTGGCTTTTTCAAGCGGCCACTGGGGCTATCCGATTCGTTTCGTCCGGTGTTCCCCGCATTGTCGGTTTATGGGGGCAGCATCAGACGGCCGCTGGCCGGCGGAGTGCTCAGCGCGGAGTTTGCATATCACGATTCGCGCGATGAATCCGGCGGCGTCAACCCGCTCATTCCAAACGATCAGTTGCGGCTGTTGGCAGGCTATGAATTCGAAGCAGCAACGCGGTTCTCAGTAGGGCTTCAGTATTATCTCGAATCGACTCTGGATCATCGTCGGCTGCTGGCTAATTCTTTCTTCCCGCAATTCGAACCGGACAGAAACCGGAGCGTTTTCACGAATCGACTGACTTACCGAACTGCGCGGGATGAACTGACATTCTCGCTGTTTACGTTCTATTCGCCGAGCGACAGCGACTATTACCTTCGCCCGAGCGTCAGTTTCAGGCAAAGCGACGAGTGGACGTTCACCGGTGGTGCGAACCTGTTTTTCGGCGAGCGCGCTCATACGTTTTTCGGGCAGCTGGAAGACAACAGCAATGCCTGGTTTCGGGCGCGCTACAACTTCTGATCAATCAAAGGAGATCAATCATGTCTGTTGAACGTGGTGTGATGGCCTTCGCCGGTTTCATGGTGCTGCTGTCCGTCGCATTGACGTATTTCGTGCACCCCTGGTTCGTCTGGCTCACGGTATTCGTCGGCGCGAATCTGTTTCAGCAGTCCTTCACCGGTTTCTGTCCGGCAGCAATGGTGATGCGCAAGCTGGGGATGAAAGACGAGCGCGAGCTCGCCTCGCACGCCTGGCCAGTCGCCAATTAACTTAACGCGCGAGATGCAGGGGTAAGTTCGCGGTACGTGCGTTGTCTCACGGACAAGGACGGCCAATGCGCATAACATGCATGTTCTAACGAGTCCTGTAACAACAAGAACAATACCAGGAACATGCTGTTAAGCCTTCCGGCGAATCCCGGCCTGCGAAAGATCGTCGTTCTCAACCCGAAAGGCGGGTCCGGGAAAAGTACGCTAGCCGTCAACCTTGCGGGGTACCTCGCCGACGACGGGCGTCGCGTCGCGTTGATGGACTTCGATCCGCAGCAATCGGCGATGCAGTGGCTGGGTAATCGCTCGGATTCCCGACCGGAGATTTACGGAATTGCTGCGCATAAGCGTGACCATAGCGTTACACGCAGTTTTCAATATCGCATTCCTCGCGACATAGAATATCTGGTTGTCGATTCTCCGGCAGCGATACCCGACGACAGGCTGATCGAGTTCACACATGGTTCTCACGCGATACTCGTGCCGGTCATGCCGTCAGCGATAGACACGCGAGCGGCGTCGAAACTCATCGCGTGCTTGCTTCTGAAGGCCAAAGTGAGTCGGACGATGGGACGACTCGGCGTCGTAATCAATCGGGCGCGCGAGCGTACGATTGCATACCGCAAGCTGAAAGCGTTTCTCAATCGACTGAGTATCACCGCAGTGGCGGTTTTGCGCGACAGTCAGAACTATGTGCGGGCCGGCGAGCAGGGCATCTCGATCCACGAAATGCGCCCAGGCGAGGTTCGTCAGGATCTCGATGCATGGGAGCCGTTGATTCGATGGCTGGAGTCCAGAGCCGCAACCGATCTGACGCCGCGCGATCTTTGGCCATTGTCGGCTGAAGGATTCAGCGACCTGCGCATTGACGACAGGAAATCCGTCTCCGGCATGTAACCTGTCGCGACTGCCGGCATTGCTGCCGTTTGCACCATAGACCAACGCTATACTCCCGATGTAATTTCCTGAACAATCGGATTATTCTTCCGTGCCTGTGCTTAATCGCTGCTTATGGACAGATGAACGCATCGATACGAACCGACGAGATCAAAATGCACCACCTCACCTACTTCGTCCAGGTGGCGACGAGCGGCAGTCTGGTTGCCGCCGTCGAGGTGCTGGGCGTCACGCAGCCGGCCGTCAGCGTCGCGATCAGCGACCTGGAGCGGATTCTCGGTGTCCCGCTTTTTCGCCGGCGCCCGACCGGTATGGAACTGACGAGTTTCGGGGAGACGTTCCTGCACCATGTGATCGCCGCACGCGCCAACATCGCTGCGGCGGTGGCCAGTATTCAGGAAATGAAAAACACGACGAGCGGCGAGGTTCGAGTCGGAATCGTGCCGATGGATGCCGTGCCTTTCGTGCACGAGGCAGTGGTCGCACTCAAACGAAGCCGGCCGGGAATCCTGGTCTCGATGATTACCGGGTCCAATGAGCGACTGCTTCCGGAATTGAAAATCGGGGGCCTCGATTTTGTCGTCAGTCGGGAAGCCGGTCCGGCGATGATGTCCAACCTGACGCACGAGCCGTTGTTCGATGGTCGAATCGCCGTTGTCGCGTGGCCTTCGGGCAAGCACGCTAATCCAGCGCAGGTCGAGCTGGCGGAACTCGGGGATCTCCCCTGGGTCATGCCGCTGCCGAACACGATCATTCGTGAACGTCTGGAAGAAGAGTTTGCGAAGCGAAAAGTCGAATTTCCGCGCAACCGGGTTGACGGCGGGATCGCGACGATCCTGG
>JASFSB010000162.1:0-5567 GCA_050114615.1 Gammaproteobacteria bacterium | reverse complement strand
ATGCCCTGTTCACCGTCAATATACGTAATCGTGCTTTGACAGCTCGCAGTCGCCGCGAAGCCCGGGTCGAATGTGAATACCCCGGACTGTCGATACAGCTTACCGATGTCAATGACGTTCGGGCCGGCAGTCGGCTCCAGAACCGGGAGTTCCTGTATTGCCCCGCCATCGGGACCCTGAAGGGAGTAGTGCTTGCTGCTCATGCAATTCGCCTAGAAGAGAACCACGACGCGCCCGTTCCGATATCCGGAGGAACATCGTCACTTGGCTTAGGTGACCGCGATTGGGTTCGCGGCTGGGTATCGATAGTAGCGCAGGCGAGCGCACCCTCCAAGGGTACGACCGGACTTAACTCGCTGAAGCGGCTCCCGATTTACCGTAGCGGCGGCGGAACTTGTCGACACGGCCACCGGTATCGACAATCTTTTGCTTGCCGGTGTAGAACGGGTGGCAGGCGGAACAAACCTCGACGTTGAGATCTTCGCCAAGCGTGGAACCGGTGCTGAAGCTGTTTCCGCAGCTGCACGTTACGGTGATTTCGGCGTATTCGGGGTGGATCTCGGCTTTCATGTCGGCGTATTCCTTGCGGGCGCGAGAGAATACTGATACGCGGGCTGAAACTCAAGCCGGACGCTGCCGCTGCGGCGTCGATCCGTTATCCACAGATCATGTGGATAACTCTGTGGATACCCCCGCAGCGACCGCGTATCCGGCAACGGGCGAAGCCGTTTGTGACAGTTTGATCAAAAATCGATCAAACTCGCACTTTGATGAAAAATCAGATAGTTAGAAACTATTCAGGAGCTGCAGCGATAGCTTGGAGCCGCAAGGAGTTCGTTTAGTTACAGTACCGGCGATTTGTGTATAACGGTGCAACGCGATCGCGTCCTGTCAAGTGCCCTGCCCGGCTTGCCCGGGCCAGTCTTCGAGAAGTTTTCGCATCGCCTGACCGCGGTGGCTCAGTGCAGATTTTCTGGCCGGATCCAGCTCGGCGGCGGTTTGTCCGAGCGCCGGAATTTCGAATATCGGATCGTAACCGAATCCGTTCCTGCCGCGCGGCGATGCGGCGACGCGGCCGTGCCAGCGGCCCGTTGCAATGATCGGGTCCGGGTCGGCAGCGCTGCGAAGTGCCACGATGACGCAGACGAACGTGGCTGCACGTTCCGCCCCGGATACCTGCTGCAGACGTCTGAGCAGCATCTGCACGTTGTGTTCGTCGGTCGCATCCGGACCGGCGAATCGCGCCGACTTCAGCCCCGGCTGGCCGCGAAGCGCTGCAACGCACAGTCCGGAGTCATCAGCGATCGCCGGCAGGCCGGATGCCCGGGTCGCATGGCGTGCCTTGATCAGCGCGTTTTCGACGAACGTCAATCCGGTTTCCGCAGGCCCGCTGATACCACATT
Source organism: Gammaproteobacteria bacterium (assembly GCA_050114615.1). Lineage (GTDB taxonomy): Bacteria > Pseudomonadota > Gammaproteobacteria > Steroidobacterales > Rariloculaceae > JAHEEO01. The sequence continues at coordinate 4,164 of JASFSB010000162.1, read as the reverse complement.
CGGTCTGTGCGACCGGCGCGATACCGTGTGGGGCAAGCAGTGCGCGAATTTCAGCGAGCTTGCCGGGATTACCGGTCGCGATGACCCATTGCGCCGCGGCAGCCAGCGGACTACCCGCGACCGAGCGCGCTGTTCTGGGCGGCGACAATCGTGCGCGCTCCGATCGCAGCGAGTTCGAGTAGCTGATCGAGTTCTTCGCGCCGAAACGCGTGACCTTCCGCTGTACCCTGCACTTCGATGAAGCGGCCCGCTTCGTTCATGACGACGTTCATGTCCGTCTCGGCCGACGAATCCTCGACGTAGTCGAGGTCGAGAATCGGCGCGCCATGGGAAATTCCCACCGAGACGGCGGCCACCTGCCCGTGCAGGGGGTTATTCTCGAGCTGGCGCTGTGCGATCAGTCGTTCTACGGCGAGCGCCAGCGCGACGTAGCCGCCTGAAATCGCTGCCGTGCGCGTGCCACCGTCCGCCTGCAGAACGTCGGTGTCGATCGTAATAGTCCGTTCTCCGAGCGCTTTGCGATCGACGACGGCGCGCAGGCTGCGACCGATCAGGCGCTGAATCTCCAGTGTGCGGCCGGATTGTTTCCCGCGCGTCGCCTCGCGTGGCGAGCGGGTGTGAGTCGAGCGCGGCAGCATGCCGTATTCTGCGGTCACCCAGCCCTCCTGCCTGCCCTTCAGGAACGGCGGTACACGCGGCTCGACAGACGCCGTGCACAGCACACGCGTTTCCCCGAAGCAGGCCAGGACAGAGCCCTCGGCGTAACGTGTGTATCCGATACCGAATTCGACGGCCCGCATCTCATCGGGCGCACGACCGCTTGGGCGCATTGACAGCTCCGGGAACGACTAAAGCAGAGTTTAAAGGATCCGAAAGGCAGCCGACGACGTTAATCGGCTCTCCAGACCATGGCCAGCGCACTGGTGTTGTCGCTATGGGGGCTATTGTTGTTGACTGCCCGCTCGCTCGTTTGATTGAGTAACTGATCGAGCGGGCGCTGGCTGTCGCCGAGACGCACGATGTCCTTGTCCTCGAGCCCGGACCAGAATCCATCGGTGCACGCGAGCAGAACGTCGCCGGCTTCGAGCGGAATGCGCCCGCTGATGCTCATGTCGGGCAGTGCCCGATCGCCGCCGAGACAGCATTCGACGAAGTTGCGCATCGGGTGGCTCTTGATTTCGTCCTCGTTGATGAGTCCTTCGCGCAGCAGGACTTCGACGTGACTGTGATCGCGCGTGCGTCTGACGATGTTGCCACCACGAATCTGATAAATGCGCGAGTCACCGACATGGGCCCAGTAAGCGGTGCCGTCCTGCACGAGGCATACCGCACAGGTGGCGCGCGGTCGCTGGTCGACATGCTGAGCCTCGCCCATGTCGACGACCCGATCGTGTGCGTCGGCCAGCGCCATGATCAGGAAGCCCTGCGGATCGAACACGGGGCGGGCGATTCCGGTAAACCGCTCGCCGAGCGTATCGACTACGAGTTCGGCAGCGCGCGCGCCGTGGCTGTGCCCACCCATGCCGTCGACACAGATCATCAGCGTCGATTCGGGGTGCGCAATGAGTTCGATGCGATCCTGGTTTTCCTGCCTGTTTCCGAGCAGGGTCAGTTTCGCAAAATCAAGGGACATCGGCTTCGCTCATCGACTTCATCTCCGTATGATAGTCGGCTCTCGCGCCATATGCTTCCTTCTGGCTCACGGAACGTTTAAAGATGCCGAACAGCATGACCGGTTTCGCCTCGCACGCAGTCGTTGCAGGAACCTATGAATTCACCTGGGAAATTCGCAGTGTCAATCACCGCTTTCTCGATGTCAGTCTGCGATTGCCGGAGGAGTGGCGCCGGATCGAGACCGCCTGCCGTGAGGTCGCCGGTCAATACGTTCGGCGCGGGAAGCTGGACTGCACACTACGCGCCGCTCCGAATCCAAGGGCGGTGCTCGAGGCACGGCTCGACGAAGACATGCTGGCCGACCTGCGGGCGCTGCAGGAGCAGGTGTGGAAATTTCTGCCCGATGCCCGCCCGCTGAGCGTTGCCGAAGCGCTGCGATTCGACGGAGTCATGGTCGATCCGCGCCACACCGATGCCGCGGGATCGACCGATCAGGTGCTGCTCGAGGCGCTCAGTGGGGCTTTCGCGGCACTCGTTACTGCTCGCCGCAGCGAAGGCGATCGGATCGCGCAGTTCTTGCTGCAGCGGGTGACGGCCATCGAGACTGCGGTCGAACAGGCGCAGCCGCTGTTACCGGCCGCCGCTGAGAAGTATCGCACCAGGCTGCTGAGCCGAATCGAACAGCTGAATATCGAGGCACAGCCGGAGCGGCTCGAGCAGGAGTTGGCAATGATTGCCCAGCGTCTGGACATCACCGAAGAGCTCGATCGTCTGCGCAGTCATACCGTGGAGATTCGCGAAATTCTCACGCGTGACGAGCCGATCGGCAGGCGTCTGGATTTTCTGATACAGGAACTCAATCGCGAAGCCAACACGATGAGTTCCAAGTCGCAGGACGAGGATCTCACGCGCATCGCAGTCGATATGAAAGTGGCCATAGAACAGATGCGTGAGCAGGTTCAGAATCTCGAATAACTGCCCGTGGGCAGCCTTTCAATGTCAGTGGAAACGCAAAACGTACCGGCCCGCCTGATTCTGCTCTCGGCGCCTTCCGGGGCAGGCAAAACGACGCTCGTGCGCGCGTTGCTGGAACGCGAGCCGAATCTGCGATTCTCGATCAGCTACACGACCCGGCCGCGACGGCCGGCGGAACGCGACGGCCACGACTACTTCTTCGTGACGGAATCGGAGTTTCGGTCCATGATCGGTGCGGGTGAGTTCCTTGAGTACGCGCGGGTGTTCGACAACTGGTACGGTACCGGGCGCGCACATGTTCAGTCGTTGCTGGATGCCGGTCACACAGTACTGCTCGAGATCGACTGGCAGGGCGCACGCCAGATTCGCGCCGCAATCGAGGAGGTCTGCTCGGTTTTCATTCTGCCGCCTTCCGTTGCCGAGCTCGAACGCCGCCTGGCCCGCAGAGGCAGCGATTCTTCCGAGGTCATTGCTCGTCGGCTGCGTGATGCGCTGGCCGACATCTCACACTGGGACGAATTCGATTACGCTATCGTCAACGACGACGTGGATGCTGCCGCGGATGAGCTGCAGCGCATCGTGCGTGGGCGCTCGGTGGCCTGTGCGACGGATGCTCCGGCGCTGGCCGAGCGTGTGCACGCCATCACCGGCAGGGCGCGCGGGACCTGATCTGATCGTGCTTCCGTGCCGCAGGTGGGTTACAATTACCGGTTCGTCGCAAGGAGTTTCGTGATGGCCCGAATCACTGTCGAAGACTGCGTGGACAACGTGCCGAACATGTTCCAGCTCGTGCTGGTGGCGGCAAAACGTGCGCGCCAGCTCGCCAACGGCGCGCATGCGCTGGTCGAGTGGGAAAACGATAAACCCACCGTTGTCGCGCTGCGTGAGATTGCCGAGGGCTATATCACCGAGAGCATTCTCGAAGAACGCGAACAGGCCGTAGACGATCTGCTCGAAATGGAAGCAGCGGCTGCGGGTTTTGCGGCGCCTGAAAGTCCGCTGCCTGAAGGTAATCACGGTGAGGGTGGCGGACTCCAGCGAATGTAAGTTATGTGCGCCGGGTGAGCGAGTGGAATGGACACCGCGACCCTCGTAAGACGCACGACTTCCTCGCGGGCTGCAAAAAGCGACGGGTTTACCGAACTCGTCACCCAGCTGGAATCCTATCTGCCCAAAGGGGAACTGCTCGGGATTGTGGAGGCTTATCTGCTGGCCGCAGAAAGCCATAAAGATCAAATTCGAAAAAGTGGTGAGCCGTACATCACCCACCCGGTTGCCGCAGCAAAGATTCTGGCCGATCTGCGTCTCGAGGCCAGCACAATAAAAGCCGCACTTTTGCATGACGTCGTCGAGGATACTGCGACCACGCTCGAAGACGTCCGCAGAAAATTCGGGGACGACGTGGCCCTGCTGGTCGACGGCGTCAGCAAGCTCGATCGAATACGCTTCGACAGCGCGCTCGATGCGCAGGCTGCCAATTTTCGCAAGATGTTGCTCGCCATGGCGAAAGATCTGCGAGTCATACTCGTCAAGCTTGCGGACAGAGCGCACAATATGCGCACCCTCGATGCGCTG
>JASFSB010000161.1:0-5568 GCA_050114615.1 Gammaproteobacteria bacterium | reverse complement strand
GCGACGGGGAATTGTTCGTCAGTGCGGAACCGAAAGGCGCGCCGCCGCAGCAGGAGGCGACGTTGTTGCATATCGACCGCGCCGACGGGAGCATCCTGGGCAGACTCGATGACTTCGGGCATGAGATCAGTCTTAGTGCTGACGGAACGTTGTTGCCTGCTTCGCTCACAGACGACATCACCATTTATCGGCCCCTGCGTAATGAGTAATCGCCGCGCAGGCGTTGCTCGTTTAAGGCTGCTGGCCTTCATCGTCAGTGTCGCCTGCAGCGCAGGCGCAGTGCATGCGCAGGGCACGGGCGCAGCCGCGGAATGGGTCACCCACGGTGGTGATCTCGGCAACTCCCGCTATGCACCGCTCGATCAGATCGACGCGAGCAACTTTGCCGGTCTCGAGGTCGCCTGGCACTTCAGCACCGTGAATCTCGGACCGCAGCCTGAGTACCAATACGAGAGCACGCCACTGATGAAAGATGGTGTGATCTATTCGACCGGCGGCTCCCGACGTGCGGTCTTCGCACTCGACGCGACAACGGGAGAATTGTTGTGGGTCTACAGTCTCAACGAAGGCGTGCGAGGCGCAAATGCGCCGCGGCGTTTGTCCGGCCGCGGTCTCGCTTACTGGGAAGAGACCGGCCAGGCACGCAGCTCCGGCGCCCGTGACGCGCGTATTCTATACGTGACACCGGGCTACCGACTGATCGCGCTGGACGCCGCAACCGGCGCTCCGGTGCCGTCTTTCGGTGCAGACGGTATCGTCGATCTGAAGCTCGATATGGATCAGGACCTCGATCTCGAAACAGCCGAAGTGGGGCTGAATTCCGCCCCGACGGTTGTCGAGGACATCGTGATCGTCGGTGCCGCACATCTCGGCGGAGCCGCTCCGGTTTCGCGCGCGAACGTCAAAGGCTATGTGCGCGGCTTCGATGTGCGCACCGGCGAGCGGCGATGGATATTCCACACGATTCCGCAGCCCGGCGAATTCGGTAACGAAACCTGGCTCGAAGACTCCTGGGAATACACCGGTAACACCGGCGTATGGACGCAAATCGCCATCGACGAGGAACTCGCTCTTGCGTATCTGCCGGTCGAATCGCCCACGGGTGATTACTACGGCGGTACGCGACCCGGCGATAATCTCTACGGCGAAAGCATCGTCGCCGTGGATTACAGAACCGGCGAACGACGCTGGCACTATCAGCTCGTGCATCATCCGATCTGGGACTACGATGTTTCGGCGCCCCCAATGCTCGTCGACGTCGTCCGGGATGGTCGTACGATCAAGGCACTCGCTCAGGCTACCAAGCAAACGTATATCTACGTGCTCGACCGTGCGACCGGTGAGCCGGTGTTCCCCATACCCGAGCGTCCGGTACCCGCCGGTGACGTGCCGGGTGAATGGTACTCACCGACGCAGCCGATCCCTTCGATCGTACTTGGCAGGGAAGAGATCACCCCCGAAGATCTGATCGATTTCACGCCTGAACTTCGCGCAGCAGCGCTGCGATGGGCCGAGGACTATACGTTCGGGCATCTGTATTCGCCGCCGCTGCTGAGCACGATCGAAGGCAAGCGCGCTTTGTTGCAACCGATGGGCGGCACGAACTGGCCGGGCGGCGCATACGATCCCGAGAGCAGGACGATCTTTGTACCGGCCAGCTGGAACCTCCGTACGATGAGCGTGATTCCACAGGCGGGCAGCGATATGCCATATGTGGCCGGTATCGCAACGCCCGCGCAGCCCGCGAGGTCCGCAGAGGACGCCGCGGCGGAGCGCTCACAGAACGCCGATGTGGCACCGCCGCGCATGACGACTGCCGGCGTACCGTCCGCCGCCGAGATGACGATCGAGGGTCTGCCATTGCTGAAGCCGCCATACGGCACGATATCCGCCCTCGATATGGATACCGGGGAGATCATCTGGAACGTCCCCAATGGCGCGACGCCGGAAAGCGTCAGCGATCATCCGGCGCTGCGCGATCTGGATATTCCGCGCACGGGACGAGACGGATTCGTTGCACCGCTCGTGACGAAGACACTCGTTGTCGTCGGTGAGCCGAGCTTCGGCCCCACACCGAGCGGCGCACGCGGCGCGATGCTGCGCGCCTATGACAAGACGAACGGTGAAGAGCTCGGTGCGGTGTACATGCCGGCGCCACAAAGCGGCTCACCAATCTCATACATGGCACAAGGGCGGCAGTACATTGTCCTTGCGATCAGCGGCGCGGGCTATCCGGGTGCGCTGATCGCCTTTCGAGTCCCGGATCCTGCGCGACCTTCTGTGGTTGCAGCCGTTCAGCTGTCGAGCGGCGCGCGTGCGGATTTCGATCATTCAGTATGGGACGGTGTGTATTCGTCGGCGCAGGCTGCACGCGGCAGATCGATCTATGCGCGCGTTTGCGCGGCGTGTCATGGCGCTGGACTCGAGGGTCTCGAGATGGCGCCGCCACTGGCAGGGATCAGCTTCGCGCAGAACTGGAACAGACAGTCACTGCAGGCATTGCTCGATCGCATCGTCGCAATGCCGCCGGAAAGTCCCGGAATCGTCACCGCGGATGATGCGGTCGACGTGCTGAGCTTTATGCTCGAGCGATCCGGTTTTCCCGCTTCCGACGATGAGTTGTCGTCCGAGCGGAGCAGACTCGCGCAGATCGAGTTCCGCAGCGTGCAAACGGTTGAGCGCAGCCAATGAGTGTGCGCCGCGTGCGAGCCGGGTCGAAGCTGCGCTGCGTCTGCGTCGCCATCGTGTCGAGTGCGGCGGGTCTCGGCCAGTCGTCGGGGGCCGGGGCGCAGCCGAGCGTCGGTCGCGGTGCGCCGGATCCGCTGGTGCCCGAGGTGATCGTCGGCTCCGATGGCAAGGGCTATTACGTCGGTGCCGGGATTCCGGAGGACAATATGCCGCTCTATGCGGCGCATGACGGTGAAGTGCCGCCAGACGTGGATCCGCTGCCAGTCGACATCTTCACGACAGCCGATTTCTACAGGGACGAGGCGCTGTGGGCGGATCCGCGGTATTACCGTTGCAATTCGCCGATCGGGCTCGAGCAGATCTGGGGCGCGTACGAAGTCCCGCTCATCGGCAACGACCCGCCGGCGTCAGCGGCGTGGGGCTATTGCGAGCGCGACTACCCGCGCGAGGAAATCCTGAGTCCTTATGCATTCTCGAGCGCGAAAGCACATTACTCCGCATTGCTCGAGGAAGCGCGTGTGAAGGGTGGTCCAACGCGCTACTCGCAGGCGATGCTGCCGGACTGGAACGGCCGTTACGTGCGGCAGCGTGCGAAGACATCGAGCTGGTATAACGGCGCGATCCTGCAGGTGCCGACGTATCTGTCATTATTGACGCCGGAATATCAGCGCCGATTCGTGCAACAGATGTATCACTATTCCGGGAGTAACGCGGCACAGTGGCCGGGCTCATACTGCTGGCCGGAAGGATTTATGCGGCGGCTGTCACAATATGGCGGCGGGTCGCGCGTGAGCATCGTCATGACGACCGATCTGATTCTCGATATTCGTAACTCGACGAAGCCGCTGGTCACTCAGATACACATGGGTCGAAGCTTCAACGAGGAGGGCGTCGTACCGCGGCTCGGTCCGGACGTTCCACAGTGGGTCGGCGAGACGATCGGCTTCTGGGACGGGGAAGCATTGATCACCTGGACATCGAATATCCAGGCCTGGATCTCACACGGCGGCAATGAGTTCAGCAGCCGGTTGCAGTCGATCGAGATCTACACGCCGCGACGGGACTCCGGCGGAGCGTTGGTCGGCCTGAAGCACGAGGTCGTACTCTATGACGAAGAGGCCTTCGTCGAGCCTGTGCGCATCGTCCATTATCTGGACAAGCAAGGCGACCACAATGAAGGTGACCCCTTTCCGATCAACGAGTGCGTTCCGCAGATTTTTCCGATCGATGGTATCGCCACGCCGGTGACGCCAGGGCAGACTTTCCAATACACGTTGCCCGACATCTACGGAAGACCATGGGCACAGATCTGGGAGCGCTACCATGAGGAAGGCATGCAACGGCCGGAAGAAGAAGACATTTTCGGATTCGAATGAGCCGATGAATTCGCGCCGCAGTTTTTTCGGGCAACTCGCCGGCAGCGCATTGTGCGCGGCCGCGCCGCCCGCCTGGTCCCAGCTCACGCGCACGATGCCGACGCGCGCAATTCCGAGCACCGGCGAGATGTTACCGATCATCGGACTCGGTTCGACGCGTCCGGTCACTTCGATTTTCGAGCTGGGTTCGGAACGCGTCGAAGCGATCGTCAGAGCGCTGGTCGAGCGCGGCGGGCGCGTCATCGATACCTGGCCACGCGACCCTGACGCCGACGCTGCGTTCGGCGAAATTCTCGCTGCGCGCGACCTGCGCGATCAGCTGTTCGTCACGATCAATATCGCCAGAACGGGTGCGCAGGCGGGCGTCGAGCAATTCGAGCGTACGCTCGAGCGCTATCAGCGCGAGCAGATCGATCTGGTCAACGTCGGTAGTCTGATCGATCTCGAGGTGCAGTGGCCCTTGCTGCGGGAATGGAAGGATGCCGGTCGTGCACGCTACATCGGCGTGACGGCTGCGGAGTACGAACTTTACGATGCGCTGGAAGCCTTTCTGCAGCGCGAAACGCCGGACTTCGTCGAAATCAATTACTCCGTCACCGAGCATGAAGCCGAACAGCGCTTTCTGCCGATGCTGGCTGAACGTGGCATCGCGGTGCTGATTAGTCGCCCGTTCATGAATGGGCAGTATTTCGAGCGGCTCCAGGGGCGCGCGCTCCCATCGTGGAGTGCAGAATTCGAGTGTGAGAGCTGGGCCCAGTTTTCGCTGCAGTATATTCTGGCTAATCCGGATCTGACCTGCGTGCTGACCGAGACCACGAATCCGGTGCACATGGCCGAAAACGCCGCCACTGCGTTGAAGCCGCTGCCCGATGCGGCCGCACGTCGGCGCATGCGGGCGTTGATCGACGCAGTCTGACGTTGCATCGACAGTCGCTTGAATCACATGATGTCGAAGTATCACGGAACCATGGCAGTCAATCGGCAACGTCGCACCGTATTGAAGGCGGCGTTGTATTCCGCCACAACGGGCGGATGCTCGTTACTGACCAAAGCCTACGCCCAGGGTGAGGGGACGGAGATCGCCGAGCAGCTCGAAGTCCGGCGTCTCGTCGCGGCCAACCGAATTCTGGCTAACGAAGGCGTCGTCGATGCGTTCGGCCACGTGAGCGTGCGTGACCCGCGCGATCCGGATCGGTATGTCATGGCCTGGGCACGCAGTCCGGCGCTGATCGAGTACGCTGACCTGATGGAATTCGAGCAGGACGGCACGCCGCTCGATGCCCGCGGGCGGCGACCGTACGGCGAGCGGATGATTCATGGCGCGATCTACGAAACGCGCAGTGACGTCAATGCCGTCGTGCACCATCATGCCTATTCGGTGATTCCCTACAGCGTCACTTCGGCGGAGCTCGTGCCCCTCACTCATACGGCGTCAGTCATTGGTGCACACATACCGGTCTGGGATAGCGCCGAGCGATTCGGTGACACGGACACGCTCGTTCGG
>JASFSB010000160.1:0-5586 GCA_050114615.1 Gammaproteobacteria bacterium | reverse complement strand
ACGAGCATTCAGGGATCCGGATGGGCAGCTTTGTGCTTCGAGCCAATGCGACAAGGCCTCATCGTCGAGCAGATATACGATCACCAGGGAAACCTGGGCAACGCATCGATACCGCTTTTGGTGCTTGACATGTGGGAGCATGCCTACTATCTGCAATATCGTAACGAGAAGCAGCGTTGGGTAAAGACGTTTTGGGAAATCGTAGACTGGTCCGATGTTGCTATGCGGCATGAATCAGTGAAGCCAATGGATCTTCATCTCGCGGCCGCATGATGCGCTGCAACGACACGCGCACAATGCACGCGCTCAACTCACATGATTCCGGATGGGGCTCCTTCAGGCGCGCGGCGGCTCTGTGTTGTTCCCTTCTCGTCATTGCGGGAAGCTTCAGCTTTCTGACTGCTTCGCCTGCGCAGCCTGCGACCGCTACCGCGATTTTCGCCGGCGGATGCTTTTGGTGCATGGAGCCGCCATTCGATGAACTCGAGGGCGTCGTATCGACCACATCGGGATACACTGGTGGGACTACGCAGCAACCCAGCTATGAGCAGGTGTCAGCGGGCCATACCGGCCATTTCGAAGCAGTCAAAGTGGACTACGATCCGGCGATCGTCACCTATGCGGACCTGCTCGAGGTATTCTGGCGAAACATCGATCCGATGGATTCCGGTGGCCAGTTTTGTGATCGCGGGGACCAGTACAGATCTGCGATATTTTTCGGCAGCCCCAAACAGCAGCGACAGGCTGCGGAATCGAGAAGGCGCATCAGCGCGGAACTCGAGTCCGACGGAGAGATTGCGACTGAAATACTGCCAGTGACGGAATTCTACGCCGCTGAAGAATACCATCAGGACTACTATCTAAAGAATCCCGTACGCTATAAGTTCTATCGATTCGCATGTGGCAGAGATGGGCGTCTGGAGGAGGTCTGGGGCGAAGGCTGACAGCCGGTGTTCGAATTTCCCATCACTTCACGACAACGAGGTCGCAGCCGATACGGTCCAACACCTGTTGCGCGGTGTGGCCAACGAGCGCCGACTCCATTCGGCCACGCGATACGGCTCCCATAACTACTATGTCCGCGTTCAGTTCGTCCGCGCAGTCTATTAATCCCGCGGCAACGTTACCTTCGCGAAATTCGGCACGTGCGGAGTCGATTCCTTCTTCTGCCAGGAGCGCGTCGAATGCATTCATTGCTTCTGTGCGTAATGCGTCGGTAGCGAGCATCGAAGAACGTACGGAAAACGAAGCCGCCACCTGTCCCATCGGTGTGGCAGCGGCTGCGGTGTGCGCGGCCGTATCAAAGACGTGTACCGTACGCAGCTCGGCATCGGACCGCTCACAAAGTGTTTTTGCGAAATGCAGAATACGGCGGTCGAGCGTGGCCGGCTTGTCGTGGGCATGAATCGGGTCGACGGCTGCGATGACTGTTGGTCTGCTCGGTAATTGGCGGTCTTTGGCCAGCATGAGCGGACTGGCGCAATGAAGAATGAGGTTCCAGTCGTCATTCGTCAAAATAGTTCGCCTTAGCAACGAATGATAGTGCGTATCCTTGATGACGATATCGGGATGCGTTTCGCTGACTTTTTCCAGGATCGCTTCGTCCGCCGCAGAATTCCAGGATACGTCGACCGTGGGTGTGCGATTGTCGGTGAGGCTCAGTCTTTCCGCCATTTCTGCAAGCGCCTTCCTTCGATCCGCTACAACGTTCGATCGGGCGCGCTCTGATTCGAGAAACTGATCGTACTCGCAGTCGAATAGCTCGATGTCGGCGTCGAACACGGACGCCAGCCATTCGGCACGCTCGATTTCCCGGTGTGTTTCGGAACGGGAATCCACGAATGTCAGTATGTTGCTGAACGACATACGTTTCCTCAATTGCTATCCACACAAAGCAACATGCAACCCACGTGCCAGAAGCCCGAGTCGAACGGTGCGCTAACCGTGGCACTGTATTCAAGCGTCGACGGTAAATGTTGCAATTCCCGTGTAAGGCGTACATAGCAGTTTGCTCTTGTTGGTCGTGCGTCATTCGTCGCATGCGGTCGGTCGGTTGCAACGGTTGGCACATTTGTTGCTTCGTAGAAAGAAAGCGAATCAGTTCAGGAGACGAAATGCCTCGACGAAAGCTCCTGGTGATCGACATCGATGCAGCCAGCGATAGCGTGCTGGCTGAGCGCGCTGAAATACTGGCGCGCACACAGGACATGGATGCCTTTATCTATTGCCCGATCCCTGACGGAAACAATTCCGAATCGCCTGGCGCGAGACAAGCGAAGTGTGAGCGTCGATTGCATGACTGTGCGGATGCGCTGCAACGAAGAAGCGTAGCTGTCGAAACACGAACTGAGAATGTGGCTTCGCTCAGTGAGGCCACTTTGCGTTGTATAGACGCGGTCAGGCCTGAAATGGTGCTGACGAGTTCGGGGTCAGCAAACCATGCGTATGCGCAGGAGGCTGATCAGCTTGTCAGTGATCTCCTTGCCGATACTCACTGTGACGTCTGGGTCGTTCAGCGAGCTGTCGGAGAAGGACGTCGTACGATAATGGCCGCCATCAGTCTCGATACGAAGTCGGCTGCCAGGAGAATACGCGATAAAGTGCTTTTGAGAACTGCGGATATCGCCAGAAGGCTGGATGCCGATGCGCATGTCGTGCATGCGTTCCGCATTTCCAGACCAACTGAGCTGGTTGTCGACCTGTTACCCGAAAGAGTTCCCGGGCCTCGAGCTCAGGATATCGAAACGCAGCATGTGAACGAGACCCACGACGCATTGGAGCGTTTCGACTTTCGCAAGGATTTCATACATGTCGTTCAGGGGGAGCTGACGCAGGAGTTGCGCCGGCTGGTGACGAGCATGGAGATTGATGCGATCGTCGCTGGCGCGTCAACCAAAGGTCGGCCTTCCGGGCGGGCCGAAAACGATTATCCGACGCAATTGATCGATAATCTGCCCTGTGACGTGCTGATCGTGCGCCCCTAACTGTCCGAGCTTCGTTTGGTCAGCAGAGGGCGCAAAGCCAAAGGCGAGGAAATCGTCGTAACGATTGCCATGATTACTATTGCCGAGAACAGGTAGTCGATGGCAGGTGGCGGCGGGTCCGGATGATCGAACAAACCGGCGCGCAGTGCGATATCGGCGATGATGATTTCGACTGCGCCGCGGGCGTTCATGGCCGCGCCAATCGCGATCGAGTCACGCCTGGAGAAGCCCGTCAGCAGCGCCACGATGCCCGCACCGAAGAGCTTGCCGATCGTGGCGAACACAATCAGGGTCAGCAGAAAGACCGGGGCTTCGACGACAGCAGCCAGATTGAGGTGCAATCCGATGGATGCGAAGAATACGGGTGCAAAAAACCCCAGCGTAAACATCTCCGTTCGCTTTTCCATTCTGTGAAACGTGTCGCTGCCCACCGCGTTGCGCGTGAACAATACACCTGCTGTGAAAGCGCCTATCAAAAAATGCATTTCGAGCAGTTCCGCCAAAACGGACAGCGCCAGGCCGAAAACAATCAGCACTGTGAAGTCCGCATGTTCGAGCTCGAGCTTCTGTGCAAGGGCGCTTAAGCGGGGTAGCAGGTAGCGACCGGCTGCGAAAGCGACGGCAAAGAATATCGCTATACCCGCGCTGAGCGTGATCAGGGATCCTGGTCCGGGAACCTCTCCGGCAGACAGCACGGCTGTCAGGACGGCAAGCAACACCAGACTCAACACATCGTCGATGACTGCGGCGGCAACGACGGTCTGGCCGACGCGTGATTCGAGTTGACCGAGATCCATCAGCACCTTGACGGCGACCGGAACGGCAGTAATTGCAAGCGCAACGCCGATAAACAGGCTCTGCGGCATCTTCCAGTTCGACTCCGGCAGCCACCACAGGCCGAGCACGAAGCCGAGCGCGAGTGGTATCAGCATGCCGGCGATTGCAATCGGAATCGCCTTTCCGGATGCTTTCGCAAGATCTTTGGGCCGCATTTCTATGCCTGCCAGAAGCATCAGGAAGAACACAGCGAGGTCGAGCACGGCCTGGAACGTGCGGTCTGAGTCGAGGTCCGCAAAAGCCGCCGCGAAGTCGCCAAACAGTCCGGCTGTGGCACCTATGAGAATGCCGCCGACGAGTTCGCCCAGCAGAGCGGGCTGGCCGATCCTAACCGCCACTTCCGCGCAACCGCGCGTCACGATCAGCAATATCAGGAGGACGTAGAAGAGGTCCATTGCGGACGCTCACGCAGCGCCATAGGCCTGCATGGCCCGGGCGACCTGCTGAAAGCCGGCCAGATTTGCACCGGCAATGTAGTCCGGTTCGTCAGCTCCGTCAGTCGCGATCACGCATCGTTCATGTATGTCGTGCATGATTTCGTTCAGTGTAGTGTCGACCTTTTCGTGAGACCAGCTCACACGCATGGCGTTTTGACTGAGCTCCATGCCACTCACTGCCACGCCGCCGGCGTTGGCGGCTTTTCCCGGGGCCAGTACCACTTTTTGGGCGCGGAGGTACTCAACGGCCTCCGGGGTCGTCGGCATGTTTGCACCTTCACAGACGATTCTGGCGCCGTTATCGGCAAGAAGTTTAGCATCGTCTGCGTCTATCTCGTTCTCGGTAGCGCAGGGCATCGCGATATTGCACTCGACCGCCCAGGGTTTTTCTCCCTTGTGATATTCGATGTTCCTGTGCTCATCAGCCAGCGTGCTTACCCGGCCGCTTGAATCGGATTTGATTTCCTTCAGCCTGGCGATATGTTCCTGTCCGAGTCCTTCCCTGCAGTAGATGAACCCGCTGGAATCGCTCATGGTCACCACGCGGGCACCGAGTTCGACGGCCTTCTCGGCCGCATATAAACCAACGGTCCCACTCCCACTCACAGCGATACGACTCCCGGCAAGTTCCTGATCGAGTCGATGCGCGACGTTTTTGCAGAAGTAGACGCAACCGTACCCCGTCGCTTCGGACCGTCCGGCACTTCCGCCGAAAGCGCAGCCTTTACCGGTCAGTACGCCGGCCCAGCGATTTTCCAGCCGCGTGTACTGGCCGAACAGGTAACCGATTTCGGTCTCACCAACACCGATGTCGCCGGCCGGAACGTCCACATCTTCGCCGATATATCGATGCAGGCCGATCATCAGCGATTGACAGAAGCGCATGATCTCTTCATCGCTCTTGCCCTTCGGATTGAAGTTAGTGCCGCCTTTGGCGCCCCCCATCGGCAGGTCGGTCAGTGCATTCTTAAGTGTCTGCTCGAATGCCAGGGATTTCAGTACATCCAGCGTCAGCTCGCGCCGGAAGCGCAGGCCGCCCTTGTACGGACCCAGCGCGTTGCAGTGCTGAACGCGCCAGGCACGGTTGGAGCGAATCTGTCCATCATCGGTTTGCCACGACACCCGAAACGAAATGATCCGATCGGGTTCGGTCAGACGTTCGAGTATCTGGGACTGTCTGAATTCACGGTGATCCAGGTACCAGGGCAGCACCGATGAGACGACCGCTTCGACGACGCGATGAAACTGTGGCTCGCTCGGGTTGCGCTTGCGCAACCCTTGCATGAACCGCGATGCTGTATCGTCTATGGCCGTCATCCAGGACTCGT
>JASFSB010000159.1:0-5623 GCA_050114615.1 Gammaproteobacteria bacterium | reverse complement strand
CGATCGTGCAGATCGACCCGTATCAGCATCAGCCCGGCGACCCGACCCGGCTCCATGCGCTGGACAAAGCGGTCCACCAGATCGCCGAGCGAACTGTCCTTTACGCGCGTTGACTCGAACTGTGAATCTTCCGACACGTCAGATATCGGGGCTACAGGCTGTCAATGCCGCAAGTTAAGCATTTATGTCGAATATTCACTGTGACACACATTGCGTTTTACCCCGGCGCGTGGCGCAATACGGCGCCGATGCACCAGCAGCAGAAAAAGAGGGTCGGGTTCGTCAGTCTCGGCTGCCCGAAGGCGCTCGTGGACTCGCAGCGCATCCTGAGCCGGCTCACCGCCGAGGGCTACGCGAGCGCCGCGGATTACAGCGATGCGGACGTGGTCATCGTGAATACCTGCGGTTTTCTCGACAGCGCCCGCGATGAGTCGCTCGAGGCGATTGGCGAGGCGCTGTCCGGCAACGGCAAGGTCATCGTGACGGGATGTCTCGGGGCGCAGGCCGACGTGATTCGTGACGCACATCCCAATGTGCTCGCCGTTACAGGACCACAGCAATACGAAGCGGTCGTCGCCGCCGTGCACACAGTCGTCCCGCCTGCGCACGATCCGTTTACGCAGCTCGTGCCGCCCGGCGGAGTCCGCCTGACGCCGGATCATTATGCGTACCTGAAGATCTCCGAAGGCTGCAACCATCGATGCAGTTTCTGCGTCATTCCGCAATTGCGCGGCCGCCTTGCGAGCCGGCCCGTCGACGAAGTTCTGCGCGAAGCAGAGACACTCATCGACGCAGGCGTGCGCGAGTTACTGGTCATTTCTCAGGACACGAGCGCCTATGGCGTCGATCTGCGGTTTCAGACACGCGCGTTCGATGGCCGCAACGTGAGGACACGCCTGACGGAGCTGGCACGCGAACTCGGCCGCATGGGCGCCTGGGTTCGGCTGCACTATGTTTACCCTTATCCACATGTCGACGAGTTGATACCGCTCATGGCCGAGGGGCTCGTGCTCCCTTATCTCGACATTCCGTTTCAGCATGCAAGCCCGGCCGTGCTCAGAGCGATGCGCCGCCCGGCAAGCGATGCGCAGACGCTCGAACGAATCGCTGCCTGGCGCAGCGTCATCCCCGACATGACCATTCGCTCCTCGTTCATCGTCGGCTTTCCCGGAGAAACGGAGAGCGACTTCGCCTATCTGCTCGAGTGGCTCGAGGCAGCGCAGCTCGACCGCGTCGGATGTTTCAAATACGAGAACGTCGACGGTGCAGCGTCGAATCAGCTGCCCGATGCGGTTACGCCTGAACTGATCGACGAGCGCTGGGAGCGCTTCATGGAGAAGCAACGGCACATCAGTGAGACACGGCTCGCGGCGCGCATCGGCTCGACGATCGACGTTATCGTGGACTCAGTGACCGACGAGGCGATCGTCGGACGTTCCAGCGGCGACGCGCCCGAAATCGACGGCAACGTATACTTACCCGTCGATGCGATCGTGAGTCCCGGCGACATCGTGCGCGCCGAGGTCGAGCACGCAGATGAATACGACTTGTGGGCAGATCCGCTGACGGAATCAGAAGCATGACACTTTTCAGAGCCTTTCGTGCGCTGCGCCCGAGTCAGTCTACTGCGGCCGACGTCATCGCACCGCCGTACGACGTACTCAGCGCCGCGGAAGCCCGCGAGCTTGCTGCCGGTCGTCCACACAGCTTCCTGCACGTGTCGCGTCCGGAGATCGACCTCGCGGACGGCGCCGACTCGTATTCGGAAGCGGCATACGGGCAGGCAGCCGCCAGCTTTCGCGCGATGCGCGATCAAAACGTGCTGCAACGCGATGCGGAGCCATCACTCTATATCTACCGAATGACCGACGGTGATCATGTTCAGACCGGCGTTGCGGTGACGGCGAGCGTTGCTGCATATGATGCGAACCGGGTACGCCGTCACGAGCTCACGCGGCCCGACAAGGAAAACGATCGCGTACGGCACATGGAAGCGGTCAATGCACAAACGGGCCCGGTTCTGTGCGCCTGCCGCGCAACCGAAAGCATCAGGGCGCTCACGAGCGCTGCTGCCGCCGCCGGAGATCCCGACGTCTCGGTCATCGGCCCCAACGACGTACTGCACAGCATCTGGCGCGTCTCCGATGACCAAACGCTCGATGGGCTGCTGCAGGCGCTGAACGGACTTGATGCGATCTACATCGCTGATGGCCATCACCGCTCGGCTGCGGCATCGCGTGTTGCCGCCGCTCGACGTGATGCCGGCATCGAATCCGAAAGCCACGAGTACTTCCTGACCGTCGTATATCCACACGATGAAATGCGTATTTTCGACTACAACCGGGTCGTGACCGACCTGAACGGGATGAGTGCGCCGGATTTTCTCGCCCGACTCGGCGAGCGCTTCGACGTCGCGGAATCGCGCAGCCCCGTCCGCCCGGTCAGGACGCGACAAATCGGTATGTATCTGGATGGTCGATGGTATCGTCTCGATGCGAAGCAGGCACCGACAGCCGACCCAGTGGCCGCGCTCGACGTGAGCCTGCTCCACGATGGGCTCATTGAACCGCTGCTCGGCATCAGCAATCCACGCACCGATCCACGCGTCGATTTCGTCGGTGGAATTCGCGGCCTCGATGCGCTCGTTGCGCGTGTGGACGGCGGCGGCGCAGCCGTTGCGTTTGCACTGTTTCCGACGCGGATGGACCAGCTCATGGCGGTCGCCGATGCCGGCAGGCTCATGCCGCCGAAATCGACATGGTTCGAGCCTAAGCTCGCTGATGGCCTGCTGAGTCACGTACTCGACTGACTCATCGAACATGCGCTGTGGCCAACTCAGCGCTACGTATCAATCGCACGATCGGAGTGTGGGAATATGGACCAACAACAGATATTCGGGCCTTTCTTCGGAGTGATGCTGCTGACGATCGTTGTGTGGCTCTGGATGTATGCGAAGCGGATCCCGTTCATAAACTCACTCGACCTGGAGCCGAACCAGATAACGCCGGCCGAACTGGCGAAGCGTTCACCGCCCTCCGTATCCAACCCGTCGGACAACCTCAGAAATCTCTTTGAAGTCCCCGTGCTCTTTTACGCTGCGGTACTCTATGTTTTCGTGACTGCTACCGTGGATCAGGTGTATCTGGTGGCCGCATGGGCGTATTTCGTTCTTCGCGTGCTGCATAGCGCAATTCACTGCACGATCAACATCGTCATGATGCGTTTCGTCATCTATGTTCTGTCCTGCGCCTGTGTCTTTTTCATGATCGTGCGCGCTGCCCTGAGCCACTTTGTATGATCAGGCCCGTCGCAACTGTGCGAGCACGCGCTCGGGCGTGAAAGGATACATTCTCATTCGCTGACCGGTCGCGTCGAAGAACGCATTGGCGATTGCGGAAGCTGCTGCAGCCATGACTTCCTCTCCGGCCCCTGAATACGGCTCATCGAGGCGCTGTACGATGACAGGCGTGACCTGCGGACAATCCTCGAAGCGCAGTATCGGATAGCTGGCCCAGTCGAGACTGGTCACGTTGTTCGTGTCGAACGTGACTTCTTCGAATAGCATGCGGCTCGCCGTTTGCACGAGCTGACCGATAATCTGACTCTCGACGATGCCGGGGTTGACGACCAGACCGGCGTCCAGCGCTCCATACAAACGCCTGATCGCAACGCTGCCGGTGGATCGATCGACCTCGATTTCAGCGACCGCAGCGCCCCACGAAGCAAGATGCGTGCCCAGACCAATGCCGCGCCCCGCGACGACGTCGGCCCTCGAAGCGTTCACGGCAGCACGGCGCGGCACCCAGTTTGCTGCGCGCGCAGCTGCTTCGAGCACACCGTGCCAGCGGTCATCTTTGATGTTCCGACTCCGGAATTCGAATGCGTCGACCCCTGCTTCATATGCCAGTTGATCGATCGCCTGCTCCGAAACGAAGGCGAATGAAAGATCCAGCGGTGAACGCAGCCAGGCACCCTTGAGATAGTCGAGACCGTCGACGTGGTGATTCACGAGCAGCATGTTGGGCACTTCGTACATACCACCCAGCGTTCGCGGATTGATCTGCTGCGCAGGGAATGGCGGCCACTCGGAAGCCGGCGTACCTGCTGCAAGCTGCTCCGAAGTCTCGATCAGACTCCAGTGATGCTGCCAGCCGTGGTACTGATATGCCGTCAGCCTGCCTTCACCGTCCGCAGCGACCCGACATTCGCCGACGTGAGCCGGACCGTAGGTATCCCAGCCATGCTCATCCCAGCGCATAAACTGAACACGCACTGCTCGACCGACCGACTGAGAGAGTATCGCCGCCGCCTGCGCGGCATCGTCGTAGCAACTGTGGCCATACGTACCCGAACCTTCGTGATACTGCACACGAACACGCTCCGCTGGCAGACCGAGCAGATTCGCAAGGCTCGTACGAACATTGTATGCGTCCTGCGTCGAACAAAGGATCAACGCATCGTCGG
The DNA here is from genome assembly GCA_050114615.1 of Gammaproteobacteria bacterium. Lineage (GTDB taxonomy): Bacteria > Pseudomonadota > Gammaproteobacteria > Steroidobacterales > Rariloculaceae > JAHEEO01. Next base: position 1,159 of record JASFSB010000159.1, on the reverse strand, counting down.
ACGTTACGTCAGCAAGCGCGCAGTTCGGACCGAAAGGCAGGTGTCCCTGATAAGGACCGGTCGCGTCGAAGGAGACGACATACGCCGCTGCATCGAAGGCAGATTCGACATTACCGGCCTCGACGGCGACGCGATCGTTCGTCCGCGCCATACGCATCTGCTCGAACAGCCGGTCATTGCCAGGCAGCGCATCGTGGCGGACCCAATCGACACGAAGCTGCCGCGCGGCTTTGACCGCAGCCCACTCATGCTCTGCGACAACGCCGACAAAGTCACCTTTACGCACGATCTGAACGCCGGCGATGTCCGCGATCGACGTCGCATCGATCGAGACCACCTTTGCGCCGTCGCGATAAGCACCCTGACCACGCGGACGAACGATGCGTCCGTGCAGCATATTCTCGATGCGCTGATGCTGCATGTACGTGTATTCACCGCTCGCTTTGAGCGGAATGTCGCGGCGTGGAAGTGCTTTGGCCACGAGCCGGTATTGTGCCGGTGACTTGACCGGTGCAAGGCCGGTAAACGGCAGATCGAATGCCTGGTCACCGACGAGCTCACCATACGTCACGGTCCGATTCCGGTCGCCAATGACGGAAACGATGCCGCGCTCGACCACGAGCGCGCCGGCCGCGACGCCAAAGTGTTCGGCTGCCATCCGCAGCAGCGCCGCGCGCGCCTCAGCCGCGGCACGTCGCACCTGCGGGCCGCCGCGAGCCATTGCCGCACTCGAATAGGTTCCGCCCTGATTCGGCGTCACGTGCGTGTCGATACCAACCGAGTCGACCTGTTCCAGGCCGAGATCGAGCTCTTCCGCGGCGACCTGCAGCAACGATGTCGAACAGCCCTGTCCCAGCTCCACGAAACCGATATAGACAGTTGCCGTGTTGTCGGCGTGGATTGCGAGCCAGGTGTCGATCTGCTCGGGGTCGGGGGGGCCCGCCCGAACCGGTCGATTCGCCGTACGGCTCGCTGCGTCGGGCGGACCCTCCTGCGCGAACACGGCGCAACGCATATTGAATCCGACGACCAGAGCGCCACCTGCTTTCAACAGGCCGCGGCGTGAGAGTTCCGACGATGGCGTACCCGCCTGCACGGAGTCGTTATTGCGGCGGCTCATGCCACCTCTCCGGCGATTTTAGCTGCCGCGGCCTGCACG
>JASFSB010000158.1:0-5631 GCA_050114615.1 Gammaproteobacteria bacterium | reverse complement strand
TGCTCATGCCGTGCTCGGCGATGCCGCGCTCATCGACGAAGAAGAAACCGATGCGGCCGCACACTATGCCCGCGCGTGGGAGCTGATCGCAGCAGCCGGCGAAGTCGATCCGGCTGACTACTTCAGGGACCCGGCAGTCATTCGACTCATACCACCGTTGACCGGAGTCGACGTTGCCGCCCGGTTCCTGCCGTATAGCTGGGGCACGATCACGCTCGAGTTCGATGTCACCAGGAACGGTCGCGTCGAGGAAATTACCGGCATCGGCTCACAACCGGGCGAGCTGATGGACGAAGCTTATGTTGAACGGCTTCTGGATGCCTGGTTCAGGCCGACGCTCGTCGCCGGCGAACCGAGCGATGCCGCCGGCGTCGTATTTACGCACTATTTCCGCTACTACGTCGACCCGGACGAATCCGAAGACTGACGTCGCTCGCTGGCGACATTTCCCTTCCCTTCCCATGTCTGTGATCTCTTACCGGGACATTCACAGACCCCAATGTACGATCGATGCATCCCAGGGAGCGGGAACGCGTGATGAAATGGATTCGACACTGCCTGATTGTGAGCGCCGTGATCGCTCACACCCCGGCACTCGCTCAGCAGGCCAGCATTGCGCACTTCGAGTTCATTGAAGATCTGCGAACGGCAGCGCGCCTGGCGACGGACGGACCTCAGGTAACGGGGCTCACGGCGAGCTTCAGCGCGTTTGGCAAGACCTTCGACCTCGCGCTCGAATCCAATCGGCGCATCGAATCAATACTCGGTGTCGTGCCCTCCGATGCGCGTGCGTATCGCGGACAGCTCAGGGAAGTACCCGGGTCCTGGGTGCGCGTCGTGCTCTCCGGCAACGGCCTCTCCGGTCTCATCTGGGACGGCACGACGCTTTATGGTGTCGAAACGCATCCCGGCGCGGCGTCCACGATCTTCCGAGCCGATGACGTCCTGATTCCGGCAGGAACCATGTCCTGCGCCATGCACGCACCGGCAGCCGATGCCGCTGCAATGTTCGCCGAGCTGAGCATGCCGGAGACTGCGCGTGCCGCCGGTGCGACATTGAATCTAAACCTCGGCATCGCCAGCGACCCTGAATTCGGCACACTGTATACCGATCCAGAGGCGGCAATGCTGATTCGCGTCAACAACGTAGACGGCATCTACTCCGAGCAGCTCGGCGTACAGATTTCGGTGCAGCGAGTCGATGTCTTCGACGATCCCGCAACGGATCCGTTCACCGATACGACTGATGCCGAAGACCTGCTGGACGAGCTGGCCGTTTTTCGCGGCAATACGCCTGAGCAAAATGCGCAGGGGCTCACACACCTTTTCACCGGCCGCGACCTCGGCGGAGCGGGTGATTCCACTGTTGGAATCGCCTATGTCGATACGGTTTGCGCGATGCAACAGTTCGCACCGGATGGCGCGAGCTTCGGCGTCGGGCTGACACAGGCGGCTTTCGGTCCGGGCGCAGCAATGGTCGAAAGCCTGATCGCCGCGCACGAGATCGGTCACAACTTCGGCGCCCAGCACGACGGCGAGGAAAGCGCATGCGATGCGCCATCGACTGGATTCATCATGGCCGCTTCGCTCGATCCGTTCGCCAGCGAATTCTCCCAATGCAGCATCGACGTGATTACCGCCAACCTGCCGTCTGCGACGTGCCTGACAACCGTCGCGAACGTAGACGCAGGAATCGATGGTCAGAGCAGTGTCGCCACACCGCTCGCCGAAACGCAATTCGACTACGTCGTATCCGTTACGAACCAGGGTGAGGAAACCGCGGCAGCGACGAGCGTGCAACTCGATTTCGACCCGGCGCTGAGTGTGCTGAGCGTGACGCCGCAGTCCGGCACCTGCGGACCGGCACTGTCGTCCGTTAGCTGCGATCTCGGTGACATTCCGGGTTCGAGTACGCGTACGGTCACGATTGCATTGCAGGCCGATGCTTCCGGCAACGTCTCGATCAGTGGCACCGTCACGTCGGCCGATGACGTGAACGCGTCGAACGATGCGTTTGCGGACACGGTCACGATTGCCGCGGCCAGTGACCTCGCTCTGTTCACGAGCGCACAAACACTGACGCAGAATGTGGCCGATACGATCGTTGCGACGCTGGAGAACCGCTCCGGCGGCGAAGCCAGCAACATCTCCCTGACCGGCACACTGTCGAACGGGCTGCAGATCGACCGCGTTTCGTTCGCCGGGAGCGCATGCACTGCTGCGGGCGACCTGCTGTCCTTCGACTGCCGGATTGCGAGCCTCGCGGGACTCTCGAGCGGCGAGCTCAGCATCGGGCTGACCGGAATCGAAACAGGATCGGAAGTCATTACGCTGAACGTCAGTGCACAGGAATCCGATCCCAACGCAGCGAACAATTCGTCGAACCTGGCAATCGAGGTCATTGCGGCGGCGCCACCGTCATCAGGTGGCGGTTCCGCCGCGCAGGGAAGCGGTGGCGGCGGCAGTCTGAGCCCGCTGGCGCTGCTTGCACTACTCGGCGCCTGGCGTCACTCGCACCGGCGGAAGCGACGCGGGAAGGCGAACTTTTCTTAAGTCGTCCGCTACTTCGATGTCGATCGGCGTAGGCTCTCGTTTGGGGGAGCTGGCCGAACACATCATGTCCGAACCTTCTTATCGCCTGCTGATCATCGACGACGATGTCGATCTGTCTCGAATGGTTTCGGAGTATCTGGCTCCGGAAGGCATCGAGCTGACCTCTGCCAGCAGCGGCAGCCAGGGCCTGAACCTGGCCAAATCGCAGGAGTTCGACCTGATCATCCTCGATGTCATGCTACCCGGGCTGTCAGGATTCGACGTGCTCAGACAGTTTCGTGAATCCGGCGGCAGGACACCCGTGTTGATGCTGACCGCCCGCGGCGACGACGTCGACCGCATCGTCGGGCTCGAGATGGGTGCCGACGACTACCTGCCGAAGCCCTTCAACCCTCGTGAGCTGCTGGCGCGCCTGAAGGCGGTTCTGCGCCGAACGGCTGAAACGGACGAGAATTCGCCGGCAAACCTCCGAGTCGGCGAACTGCGGGCGGATATGCGGCGACGTGAGGCCCGAATCGGCGATGTGCCGTTGAATCTGACCAATGCAGAATTTGTCATTCTCGCCGCGCTGATGCGCGCGCCCGGCGAAGTCGTCTCCCGCGCCGCACTGACTCGCGCGGCACTCGGCCGGCAATTATTGCCGGAGGATCGCAGTCTCGACACCCACATCAGCAATCTGCGGCGCAAGATCAACTCTCTCGAAAACGCACGGTCGACGATACGCAGCATTCGAGGCAGCGGTTACTTGCTCGTGTCAACCGATAGCGAGGCATCATGAGCCTGTATTGGAAGATCTTCGCTTCTTTCATGCTGGCGATGACGCTGACGCTGGTCGGGGCGGTGTTTGTGAGTTTTCGTCTTGCAGTGGACGCATTCGAGCAATCGCGATCGGAAAATCGTGCAGAACTTATCGGCCAGGCGTCCGCGGCACTGACGATTGGCGGGGTCGATGGTCTGCGCGAGTGGCTGCAGGAGAATCGCCAGCCTTCCGTCAGCACGCTGCTGCTCATCATTGACGACCAGGGCAAAGAATTACTGAACTGGCCGATGCCAGGCTATCTTCGCCGTATGGTTTCGGACAGTCAGGGCCGACCCAAAAACCTGCCTCCCAACTATCGGCCGCAACGCTTCGCTCCACGACTGATCGGTAGCGACGGCCGTGACTACTATCTGCATTTCACGCGCCCGCCGCGAACGCTGTTCGGCGTATTGAACTGGCCAAGTACTCAGGTCGCCGTCGTCTCGCTTGCGGTCATCGTCGCTGCGATAACGGCTTTGATACTCGCACGTTACATTTCCTCGCCAGTGGTGCGCCTACAGCGCGCAGCCCGAGCGCTTGCCGTCGGCAAATTCGATACCCGCGTCGGCAAGCCGTTCGATCGCCGCCATGACGAAGTCGGAACGCTGGCACGCGACTTCGACAAAATGGCTGAACAGATTCAGAGTCTGCTCAATGCCAAAGAGACGCTGCTGCGCGATGTGTCGCACGAACTTCGCTCACCACTGGCGCGAATCCGCATGGCGCTGGCGCTGGCCGAGCGCGACGCTGCTGACGGCGCCGACAAGAGCAATCTTCTGCGCATCGAGGAAGAAGCCGAACGGCTGGATCGTCTGGTGGGTCAAATCCTCGAACTGGCGCGCCTGCGTGCCGACGCACCCGTGGTGCACCATAAGATCAGGCTGGACAAACTGCTGGATGAAGTGGCAGCCAACGCCGGTTTCGAAAATCCCAATGTGCGGATCAGCTGCAACATCCAGGATCCGGGTCTGGTCAGTGGCGACCCGCTGCAGCTGCACAGCGCAATCGAAAACGTCGTTCGCAATGCCATCAGTTACGCTGGCGACGATGGGGAGGTCGTTCTCGAACTCACTCGCCATGGCACGACGGTCACGGTCAGGGTCAGCGACACCGGACCAGGCGTGGCCGATTATGAACTGACCAGGATCTTCGAGCCTTTCTATCGGACCGACCCAAGTCGCGATCATCGGCGCCGCGGCGAAGGCATCGGGCTGGCGATCACCGCGAGCGTAATCGAGCGCCACGATGGCAGCTATGAGGCGCGCAACCGCGCTGCCGGCGGGCTGGAAGTCATACTCAGCCTGCCGGCAGCCGGTCCCTCATAGGATGTAACCACGCTCCTCGTGCAGAACGAGGTCGAGTCCTTCCTGCTCCTCGTCGCGAGTGACGCGCAGCGGTGTAACGATCGCAACCAGTTTGAGCACCACGAACGTGACGACGCCACAATAAACAGCGGTAGCAAGCGCTCCGATGGCCTGTACTCCCAGCTGGCTGACGACCGTTGTGCCGTCATCCAGTCCCAGACCGCCCGCCGCGGAAGAAAAGACCGCAGTCAGCAGTAAGCCCGTGAAACCGCCGACGCCGTGCACCGGAAATACATCGAGCGAGTCGTCGATCTTCAGGATCTTCTTGATGAACTGCGTCGCGAAGTAGCACACGACTCCGGCGACGAGCCCGATGATCAGAGCTCCCATCGGACCCACGTAGCCCGAAGCCGGGGTAATCGTGCCAAGGCCGGCCACCATACCGGTCACGACACCCAGCACGCTCGGCTTGCCATACCGAATCCATTCGATGCTCATCCAGGCGAGCGCGCCTGATGCCGCACTGATGTGCGTGACGAGCATCGCCATGCCCGCCGCACCGTCAGCGGCAACAGCGCTGCCGGCATTGAATCCGAACCAGCCAACCCATAGCATCGATGCCCCTGCAAAAGTCAGCGTGAGGTTGTGCGGCGGCATCGGCGTCGTCGGAAAGCCCTCTCGGTTGCCGAGCACAATGGCGGCAACGAGTGCGGCGACGCCGGCATTGACATGTACCACGGCACCGCCGGCAAAGTCCCGAAAGCCCATGGCTCCCAGCCAACCACCGCCCCAGACCCAGTGAGTGACGGGCACATACACAAGGATGAGCCACAGCACAGTAAACAGGAGCATCGCGGCGAAGCGCATGCGCTCGGCAAAACCGCCGATGATCAGCGCTGGCGTGATGATCGCGAAGGTCATCTGAAACATCACCCACAGCGTTTCCGGAATGGTGCCACTGACCGAGTCGACCGT